>CACXDR010000087.1 GCA_902766415.1 uncultured Lachnospiraceae bacterium | reverse complement strand
TCTGAAGGACGCGTCCCTTTCCCCGGAAGAGCGCGAGGCGCTTTTCCGGGACCGCGGCGAGCGGCTGGGCGAGCTTACGGCTGCCCTCATAAACCTCTTCGATCCCGAGGTGTTTTATATCGGGGGCGATGCCCTCATCGAGCCGGAGCATCTCTTCCGGTACGCGGAGCCGGTCATACGCAGGCGCGCGTACCTCTCCTCGCCCTCCTGCCCGAGGATCATTTTCGACCAGAACAATTCCACGACGATCAACCGCGGGATCAGCGAGTTCATCTATTCAAACTGGGATCCGCTCCATATGTAAGGCCTGACAGAAGGAAGGGGCTTTCGCATGACGGCGCGCTGTATGAAAACAGCGCATCATGATGCGAAAGCCTCTTCTTTTCTCTTTCTTCTATATAGCCCTCCGGTCCGTGTCCCCGCTTACCTCTGCCCCTCAGGCACGGGAGCGGGTCCCGCGTTTTTATTCCTGTCCCCGACCGCGACGAAGAAGACCGCGCACAGGACGAGCACGACGCCTGCGACCGTCCTGAATGTCAGCTTGTCATGATAGACAAGGAAGCTCACAATGACGCTGGTCACGGGCTCGAGCATATTGATGAAGGACGCGGTCGATGCCCCTACGATCCGGATGCCCGAGTTGATCAGGAAGAACGCCGACAGGCTGCATAAGCCGGTCATGAGCTGGAACACCAGGCATATGGGCGTGGGCGCAAGCCTGAGGACGCCCATAACGGCGGCAAGCGCCCCGAACACCAGGACTGTCCCCGCCGCGCACCAGACGAGCTTCAGGAACTGCGGGTACTTGTTCACGGAACCGACGTCGTTGTAAATAATGTAAAACGCGTACGTCATGCTGGAGCAGAGGGCGAACACCACACCGGAAAGCCGGAGCCCGCCTCCGCCCTCCCCGAGTCCGGAGATCAGCGACATCCCCGCGATCGAGGAGACGATCGCCAGAAGCTTCAGCTTTGTCATCCTCTGCCCGAAGACCACGACCATGACCACGGACACCAGCGTCGGGTACATGAAGTGGAGCACCGTTCCAAGCCCGGCGGGAATGATCGTGATCGCGCGGGCCAGGAGATAGCTCGTCCCTCCTACGCCCACCGCCCCGAGGAACATGAGACGGACCGCGTCCTGCCAGGGGATCATGACCCGGATCCTCCTGGCAGAGCAGATCAGGAGCGAGAGGACCAGAACGATCACCTGCGTGAAAAACGTCACACAGACCGCGTCCAGGCCCTGGAGCATGATGTACTTGTTCATCGTCGGCATGAAGCCGAAAAGCAGCGATGCAAGGATAATATAGACCGTACCTCTGAGCATGATGAAGTCAACTCCCCGGGTGACAAACGACCGGCAGCGGATCCGCTGCCGGCCGTTCGCTTATTTACAAGTTGCAGTACATAATGCGGGAGCTTCCGCAGATCAGTCCTCGCTGCCCTGATAGCCGCCGCGGCCTGCAAGAGGCGCGGTCCACCAGGTCTTCAGGATGAATGCTGCGATCACGGTCGCGACCATCGCGGCAACGCACACGATGACGACCGTCCAGCCTTGTCCGGCCAGAAGCATGGTCGGTACCAGCGACCAGCAGAAGATCTCGACGAAGCTCAGCCACGGGGACATAGCGGTGTCCTCGACCGTGTGGGACAGGTTGTCCGGGTCGACGATACGAAGAAGCACGAAGCCGATCGCGTAAACGCCGGTGGAGTAACCGAAGATGAAGATCGCGCGCTCGAACCAGCTCTTGTCGCTCATCAGGTGGCCGAACGGGAAGAGGACGATCAGGACGCAGAACCATCCGCCGATGATACCGATCAGAAGCGGAAGCGCGTACTCAATGATAACGCCGACATTGATCTGGGAAACGCCGAAGAATACCAGGTAGTCCGTCGCGGTACCGGAAATATGGCTCGTGACGCTCTTGTCGATGTAGTTGTAGATCGGGGTCTTCTTGGCGGCCATGAAGAACGCGAGCGCAAGCAGGAAGGCGACCGTGAAGTCCGGGATACCCTTGATCACATGCGGCGCAAGAACGAACTTGTTGAGCATGTAGCCGAAGCCTGCGATCGTGACGACGACTGCGAGCTGGAATGCAAGACCGTCAAGAGAGACGCTGCTGGTGGACTCGCCGCCGAGTGCCTTTCTGTTCTCCTTCTGGATCAGGCCGGTGCGGAGCTCGCCGGAGATGAACTTGAAATCCTTGATGTAGGCTGTCCAGCCCTTCCTCGTTGCAGTCTTGATCAGGGCAAGTCCGCCGAAGATACCGCTCAGGATACCGACGGTCGCGAAGGTCATACCAAGGTCCTTCGCCTCAGCCCAGCCAAGCTCTTCGAAGGTATTGCCGACTGCTGCAGCCGTGCCGTGTCCGCCGGTGAAGCCGGATGCCATCAGGACACCGAAGCCGGGGTTGATATCCGGGACCATAGCCTTGATGACAGTTAGGGTCAGGGCGATACCGACCGCGAACTGCGAGAAGAACGCGATGTTCTTCAGAAGGGTGAAGCCAAGGACACGCTTGACGGTCTCGCCGCCCGCGCCTTTCTTACCGGAGCTGAAGCCGTTGACACCGACGACGGTGAAGATCAGGATGATCAGTACGCCGGAGTACGAGCCTGCGCCGGAGGAGAAGGGAAGGATCCCTGCAAACTGTTTGCCGAGGAAAAGTCCCAGGAAGCCGGCGATCATACTTGCAGGCATGAAGAATTCCTGGAAGAATTTGATCTTTGACCTCAAAAGCTGTCCGACAAGGATCAGAACCGAAGCAATCGTAAAGTCGATCAATACATCATAAACTGTCATAACATCCTCCTCTGACGAATAGTGATGAAGCAGTTACAGTATCTTTTATATTTTATATTATAAATATTATAATAATGATTGCAACTGATTTCTCGGTTTTTTACATATTTCCTTCAGACAATACATTCTATTTTTTTATAATTTTTTATACTTTTTTAATAATTGAACAAGGGTCACTCCCAGAAGGCGACCGTTGTGCCGATCCCCTCCTCCTTCGCCTTCCTGTAGCAGCGTGTCGCTATCGCAAGATCCAGGATCCCCGTTCCTACCGCGTTGAAATAGATGATCTCGTCATCACTCTCGCGGGCCGGTTTTCTGCCGAGGAGGACGTCTCCCATCTCCGCGGTGATCCTGCTCTCGTCGAACAGGCCGTCGTTCCACATGAGCGAGATCGTGCTGACCTTTCTGTGCTTGATCGTCTCCCAGTTGTCGCAGTAGATCTTGTCCGCCTTGTCGACCGTCTCGTTGTCTACCTCATAATCCGCCATGTTCAGGACCAGGGCGCCCTTCTTCAGCCATTTGTAGAAGACGATCGGCTCGTTGGCCAGCGTCACGCAGATGATGATGTCGCTCTCCCTGACGCCCTTCTCCGCGCTGTCCGCCAGCGGGATGAATTCCACGTCCGGATACTTCGCGCCCATCTCGGCGATGTAGGCTTCGATCGCTTCCTGACGGACGTCATACACATAGACCTTTTTGACGCCCGGGCGGACCACCTTCACGGCCTCGAGCTGGGTGCGTCCCTGCGCTCCCGCGCCGCAGATCGTCATGACGGAAGCATCCTTCACTGAAAGAAGACGTACTGCAATGCCGCCGGACGCGCCGGTACGCTTCGCGCTGATCTCGGTCCCGTCGCAGATGCCGACCGGAAGCTTCGTGTCAGGGTCATTCAGGATCAGGGTGACGCTTGCTCTCGGCAGTCCCTTTTTATAGTTCATCGGGCCGCTGCCGATCCACTTGATCCCGGCCATGTTGTATTCGCCGCCGATAAAGCCCGGCATGGCGTTGATGCGGCCGTAGATGTTCTCGTCCTCCGGCGTTGTGCCCCAGCGCATGACGCACTTGCCCGGGATGTTGACATCACCCTCCGCGGTAAGCTGGTAAGCGCGCTCCACGTCATGGATCGCAAGCTCAATATCGCCTGCGCCCAGCTTTTCCATATCCTTGTTGTTAAGAAACAGCAGATCATGTTTTGGCATACCGTTACGCTCCTTTCAAGCTTTTACATACCCGGAAACGCCTGCACAGGCAGGCCTCCCCGTAGGATCCCTTATTTCTCCATATAGATGCAGACCTTGTCGATCTGCTCCGCGAACGTACCGTCGAACTTGTTCTCAAAGAACGCGCCGCCGATCGTGAAGGACCAGGAGTCCGCGTCCTTGACCTCGTCAAGTCTCTTGTAGCTGTTCACGGAGCCGGCAAGGCAGACCGGGCCGTTCACGCCGGCAACGAACTTCTTGTTCAGCTCGACTGCATCGCCCACATAGCGGTAGCCGAGGAGGTCGATGCCGTATGCGCCCTTGGAAATGTAGTCGTTCGCCTCGGCGATCATCCCTTCGATGGTCCCTTCGAGAACGGACGGCCTTCCGGTGATCTTTCCGACGAACGGCATGTACTTCAGGTCATTCTCCTTGCAGTAGTCCATGATGGACTGGAAATACAGCGTCCCCATCAGGATGTCGCAGCCGCACTCCACGGCCATCTTCGCGCCCTCAAGGCACTCCTCCTCCGTGTAGGCGACGACCTCAAGGAACGTCGTCTTTCCGCACTCCTTCATGCGGGCGTACAGCTTCTTCATCTCTTCGATCGGAAGCCCGACCTCCTTGAAGCCCCAGAACTTTGCCTTCGCGTCCTTGCACTCCTCGAAGACCTCCGGAGCGTTCGCGACCGTGACATCATTGTGGGTAAGCATTACGATCAACTCAGGGTGGCTCATATCTCATTTCCTCCTTTAGTGGTTGTTTATCTGCAAAACTCCGGCCCGTCTCAGTTCGCCGCGTCGTAATCAAAGAGCTCGGCAAGCGAACGGAACAGGAGCCTGAATTTTTCATACTGCTTCAGATAGACCGCGCGGCGCTCCGGGTCCGGTACGTAGCACTTCCGGATCTTCACCATGGAATCGACGGCGCTTTCGATGCTGTCAAAGATCCCCGCAGCCTTCCCTGCCAGGATCGCGGCGCCGAGGCACGCGGTATCCTGTGAGGAATACGTGACGTTCAGGGTCTTGCCGGTAATGTCCGCCTTGATCTGGTTCCAGACCTCGGACTTCGACCCGCCGCCCATGGTGCGGATCTGCTTCACGGGAAGCCCCATGGCGTCGATCGCCTCAAGGTTCCTTGAGATCAGGTAGCCGAGGCTCTCCATGATGCTGCGGACGAAATGCGCCTTGGTATGCTTCAGCGTGGCCCCGTAGAAGACGCCCTTCGCGTTCAGGTTGACGTCCGGCGCGAGCGCTCCCTGCATGTGCGGAAGGAACAGGAGCCCGTCCGAGCCTGCCGGGACGCGTTCCGCCTCGAGGCTCATGAGGTCATAGGCGTCCATGCCCGTCTGGTCCTGCAGGCTGATCTCCTCCCTGCAGAAATTGTCGCGGAACCAGCGGAGGCACATGCCCCCGGTGGTGAAGGTGTGCATCATGTAGGTGTCGGGGACAGCAAAGTAGTGCACCGGCATCTGCCGGTTGGGATCGTAGGTCAGCTTCTCCGTCGGGACGCAGACCGCGAGGGCCGCCCCGATGTTTTCAGAAAAGATCCCGGGGCGGATGTTGCCGACGCCGATCGCGCCTGCCGCCTGGTCCATGCATCCCGTCGTGACCAGGGCGCTTTCCGGAAGCCCGAGCAGCTCAGCCGCTGCCGGAAGCAGCGTGCCGACGACCTCGCCGGACTCCATGATCCGGGGCAGACGGTCCTCGGAGATCCCGAGGAAGTCCAGCATTTCCCCCCAGTACCTTTTGGTGCGGATATCCCAGTACTCCGTGGACGTGAGGAGCGACCCCTCCGCGACCAGCTCGCCGGTCATCTCGCAGATCACATAATCCTCAAGCAGGGTAAAATACCGGGTCTTTTCAAAGCGCTCCGGCTCGTTCTCCTTCACCCAGAGGATCTTCGCCGCGGGCCAGTTCGCCTCGAAGCTCACCTGTCCGGTGACCTCGTAGCAGAGCTCGTCCCCGAATCTTTCGCGGAGCTCCTCCGCCTGCGCGCCCGCCCGGTTGTCCATCCAGACGATGGCGTTGCCGATCGGCTTCCTGTTTTCGTCAAGGAAGCAGAGCGTCTCGCTCTGGACCGAGAAGCCGATCACGGCGATCCGTGAAAGGTCGGCTCCCTTCTCCGCGCAGGCCCGGAGGCCGCTGCGGATCGAATCCATATAGACGCCGCAGGGCGCCTCGACCATATTCGGCGACGGGGTGAGAAGCGCGTATTCCGTGACCGCGGAGGAGACCAGCGTCCCTTCGGTGTCATATACCGCTGTCTTAAGAGAGGTCGTACCGATATCAATGCCTAGGATCAGTCGTTCCATTTGCGCTCCTTCTCCTGTCTTCTGTTTTTCTCTGTATTGGTTTAACCGTTATTACAACTATTATAATATCTTGGCATACAGAATTCCATACCAGTTCTCTGTACAATCAGTCCAGCTCGCTGGTCGCGATGATATCCGCGCCCGTGCCCAGGATATTCCGGATCAGCACGTCATGCTCCCGGATGGGGGCCTCCGGCCGGCAGGCGTAGATCTCGTTCAGGCACCGGAACATCATGTCCTTCGGTACCGGGACGGAAGACTTCACGCTGAACGGCCGCTGCCGGTCACGCGCGCGCATCAGGCACACCAGCGTGCGCGTGGGGCTGACTGCCTCCTGCTTCGCGTACGCCTCCCCGCGCGCGCAGGAATTCCCGCGCACCTCCGTCACCTCGCCATTCCCGACCAGCGCCGTCAGGCGGCAGCCCACAGGGCATCGTATACAGATAAATTCCTTCTTTTCCATGGTCACGCCTCCACTTCCGCCGTGACGGTCTCCGCGTCGCCGAGATCCTTCCTGCGGACCGTAACGGTACACATTTCACCGGGCGTCAGCACCATCATCTTCTTCGCTGCCGCGGTCCGGTCCCCGCACCTTAAAAGGACCTTCGCGTTCCGGTACACTGCCCTCGGCCGGAACATGAGCCGGATCTCCTCCTCCGGATCACCGCCCCGCGTAATATACTGCGGGACCACTGTCCCGGCGCCGTTCCCGGGAAGCACCCGGATCCTGTCCTTCTTACTGCTGCCGCCGCTTTTCCCGGCAAGGTACATCGCCGCGTGGTATCCGGCGGCATCGCCCTCCTCGCTCACATGGTCGACAAGGTCGTGGACGTGAAGCACGTTCCCGCAGGAGAACACGCCCTCCGCGGACGTCTCGAGGCATTCGCTGACCTCCGCGCCCTTCGTTCCCTTCGACATGACGATCCCCGCCTGCTCCGTCAGCTCGTTCTCCGGGATGAGTCCCGCGGAGATGAGGAGCGTGTCGCAGGGGATCTCCCGCTCCGTTCCGGGAATGGGCCTCCTCGCTTCGTCAACCTTCGCGACCACCACGCTCGTGACCCTGGCCTTGCCGCGGATCTCCGTCACGGTGCTCGAAAGGCTGAGCGGGATCCCGTAATCGTGGAGGCACTGCGAGATATTCCTCGTGAGACCGCTCGAATACGGCATGATCTCGACGACCTCCTTCACCTTCACGCCCTCCAGGACCAGCTGTCTCGCCATGATAAGGCCGATGTCCCCGGAGCCAAGGATCACGAATTCCTTCCCGGGCACATAGCCCTGCAGGTTCAGATACCGCTGCGCCGTTCCCGCCGTCAGGATGCCTGCCGGCCTGGAGCCCGGGATCAGCAGCGCGCCGCGCGCCCTCTCCCTGCAGCCCATGGCAAGGATCACCGCCCCTGCTCTGATCCGGTACTGTCCCTCGTCGGGATTCACGACCGTCGCGACGCGGTCGCCCGTAAGACCGATCACGAAGGTATTCAGGAGATACGGGATCTCAAGCTCCTTCATGCGGTCGATGTTCCTCTTCGCGTATTCCGGCCCTGTCAGCTCCTCGTTGTACCTGTGGAGCCCGAAGCCGTTGTGGATGCACTGGTTCAGCACGCCGCCGAGCGCGCCGGAGCGCTCCACGACAAGGATGTCCCGGACGCCCGCCTCATACGCGCTGATGGCAGCCGCCATCCCGGCGCTGCCGCCGCCGATGACCAGAAGATCGACCTTCCTCATGCCTCCGCCTCCTTGAAATGGACCTCACAGCATTCGCCTGTAAGGATGTTCGAGCCCTCTCCGGAAAGAAGCACCTCCGTCGGGGCGATCCCCAGCTCCTCCGCGAGGATCTCCACCACACGGTTCTGGCAGAAGCCGCCCTGGCAGCGGCCCATGCCTGCCCTTGTCCGCATCTTCACGCCGCCGACGCTCCGCGCGCCGACCGGGCGCCGGATCGCGTCCCTGATCTCCGCCTCCGTGACCAGCTCGCAGCGGCAGACGATCTTCGCGTAGTCCGGGTTTTCCGCGATCGCCGCGGCGCGCTCCTCGTCCGTCATGACGCGGAACGGCTTCTTCACATGCCGCACCGGGTCAAACGAAGCATCAGGGGCCGCATTCAGCATCTCTGCCGCAAGCTCCGCGATATGCTTCCCGATGGCAGGTCCCGCCGTGAGTCCGGGCGATTCGATCCCCGCCGCGTTGATAAAGCCGGGCGCTCCCGGCGCTTCCCCGATCACGAAATCATCCGTATCCGGGTGCGGGCGCAGCCCTCCGTACGCGCTGATAATGCCGTCCATGGGGAACTCTTCGCTTGCAGCGCTGATGGGAAGGTATTTCCAGAACCCCTTGAAGTAATTGACGATCTGGTCGATGCTCTCCCGCGGGAGGGAAACATCGTCCTTGTCCGTATGGTCGGTCGCCTCGCAGCCCAGGATCACGGTGCCGTCGACGGACGGCATGATCCCCATGCCCTTCGTGTGCCCGCCTGTCGGGAGCGGCGTCGGCGTCTGGGTGATCGTCGTATCCACCCACGGGATGTATTTCCTGTCCATGATGATATGGCCGCCGAAGCGCGGGATGATCGTAAACTTCCGGTCGGACACCATGTTGTTGAACTCGTCCGCATGCGTGCCGGCACAGTTCATCACGATCTTCGTCCTGAGCCGCTCCCCGGAGGCAAGGACCACGTCCCACGCCTCCCCGGCCCTTTCGACCTTCGTCACGAGGGCCGATCTCCTGAATTCCACGCCGTTCTCCGCGGCATTCTCGCAGAGCGCAAAAACGAGGCCGTACGGACACACCATGCCGCCGCTCGGGCAGAAAAGCCCGCCCGGCGCGTCCGCCTTCATGTCAGGCCAGCGCTTTTTCAGGGCTTCCGTGTCCATCAGGATGGTCTCCACACCGTTCTCGATGCTCTTTTCCTTCAGCCGGTACAGCTCCGGCACCTCTGCCTCCGTCGTCGCGAGGATCAGCGTCCCGCTCCTCTCAAAGGGGACGTTCAGCTCCCCGCAGAGCTGGTCGAACATCCGGTTCCCGGCGACGTTGTATTTTGCTTTCTCCGTCCCCGGGTCAGCGTCAAAGCCGCCGTGCACCATGGCGGAATTGCCCCTGCTCGCGCCGGAGCACAGGTCGCTGCCCTTTTCAAGGACCAGGACCTTCAGGTCATACCGCGAAAGCTCCCTCGCGGCCGCTGCGCCGCAGATCCCCGTCCCGATCACGATCACGTCATACATCTTTGTCTGTCTCCTTCTGATCCATCGCCTTACGAAGCTTCTTTTATTCATTCTGAAGTATCCCCGGTGGCTCTTCAACTCTGCCGCTTTAAAGCAGGGTCCCCGTTCAGGGCAAAAAAAATCAAGCGCTAATTTTCATGGCGAAAATTAGCGCTTTTTATATCTGATATGCCTGCCGTCCCGGAGCTCTGAACGGCCCTTTCCGTCTTCAATTGCTCAGACCAGTTCCACCCCGACCCCCTGCTCCTCCAGCTCCCTTATGAAGGACAGGTCCTCCGGCCGGTCCGTGATGATCAGGCTGACCTTTGACAGCGGCACCGTCAGGACCACGGAGGTCATGTCGAGCTTCGAGCTGTCGCAGAGGATAATGACCTCCCTTGCGGCACCGGCCATGCTCCGCTCCACCTCGCTGACCAGGAGGTTGTTGCTGAAAACACCGCTCGTGTTTATGCTGTCCGCCCCGAGAAACACCTTGTCCACGTCCATCTTCCGGAACAGGTCCGTCGCGGTCGGCCCGATCACACAGGCGCTTTTCCTCTGGATGATCCCGCTGCAGATCCGGACCTCCGTGGCCGGATTCTTAAGGAGCACCTCCGCTGTGGAGAGCGCGTCCGTAAGGGCGATCATGTGCTCCGCGTCCCTGCAGAGCTGGGCAAGCTGCAGGACCGTGGTTCCTCCGCCGAACGCGACCGTCTCCCCGTTTTTTATATGCTTCCGCGCCGCGGCGGCGATGGCGCGCTTGCTCCTCGCGTTCGCGATGAGGCGGCGCCGGAGCGTTTCGTCCCTCCCGCTGTCCATGCACCTCGCGCCGCCGAAGGTACGGATAAGAAGTCCCTCCCGCTCCATATCCTTCAGGAGCTTCCTTCCTGTCGACGGGGCAATATGGAACATGGCGCACACCTGTTCCGTCGTGATGCTCCCGTTCTTTTCAAGAAGATGGACGATATAGGCTTTTCTGTCATTCAGAAAATAGTCGAAGCTCATAAGAGGTTCCTTTCCCGGACCATCCGGACTTGACGGACGTGCAGGCTTTTGTGCTTCAGGTCTCCGGATCATATACCAGCCGGATCGTGCAGACAGGTTCATCCAGGGTAGTATAGCCCCCTTTTTTATTGATAACACTGCCGGTCACAAAATCGTAGGAGAATTCCAGACGGCTTTCAGGATCCAGCGGCTCTGCTGTTATAATGACCTCCTGCCGGCTTTCCTCCCCGGCAAACAGGAACGTCAGGACAGGAAGGCCGGCAGCTTTCAGATAAAACTCCGACCACTCCATCTTTTCCAGTTCTTTTCCGTCGCAGAGATATTCGGAATCCGAGATACCGAGGACCCGGTCCTCGAGGTTCTCCAGCGTGAGATAGATCCGCGCGTATTTCTCACCGTATTCGATCTTCGTAAGTTCGACTCTTACCCCTTCCTCAACGGCTTCCACCGACGGCGTGACAGTCTCAAGCGCCGGGCAGTCCAGAGAAAAAAAGTCTCCGGTCGTGATACCGGTTATTTCCAGCACCGGATAATCACCCGTGTAAAAAGTTTCGTACTGACGGTCCGGAATACAGTATCCTCTCAGCAGGCACTCTGCCTTGATATAAAGACCCTCACCGGGAGAGGGCAGCTCCTCTTCCGAAAGAAGGAGCACAGTACTCGTCGGATCGAGAACGTCCGTCACGGGGACGACCTTCCTTCCTGCTATCGATGCTACCGTTCCGCCTTTAAATATGATCGATGTTTCCGTACCGGCTTTTTCAAGCAGTTCTTTTTCCTGCAGGCGGTTGACCTCCGTGGCTGTCAGGAACTCCCCCGTGCTCCCTGCTTCCTCATCAAGATAAAAGCCCGGGTCCGGCATCTTCGGGAGAAACCTCTCAAACGCTTCGTCCTGTCTTTTTTCCTCCGCCCGCTTTATTAAGGTGGCCGGAATCCTCATTACAACGATCGTGAGAATGACCGTAATGATCCGGGCGGCCAGCCGGCCGAATGAAGGTTTATTGTTCATAGTTTTCCCCAGGGCTGTCTGTGTCTTAGTCAGTAAAAGGTCAATAATATTTGCTTTTTCAATGATTTTACTATATCACTGCCCCTTTTGTTTTCCAATGAACACTTGGATCCTGCAAGTGCCTGCAGACAAAAAAAAAGCCCGAAACCCGTATTCTTACATGGTTTCAAGGCTCTTCCGAGCGGAGACGGAGGGATTCGAACCCTCGTGGCAGTTTCCCGCCAAACGCATTTCGAGTGCGCCCCGTTATGACCGCTTCGATACGTCTCCACATATAATTGCCATGACAGTATAAACGAAACCCGGCGCTTTTTCAAGCAGAATCGAAGGATTCCCTCCGCTGCCGCGGCTGCCGCCGCAGGATCCCCGCATGAGGTCAGGGCATGCCGTCCGGCAGGAAACCCTCAAAGATAAAAATGCTGCAGCATTTCCTGTACTTCCTTACCTCTTCCGGGCTTCTGACCGTCCACGCGGCCATCTCCGCCCGCCAGAGCCGGCTGAGCGTAAACACCGGCGGTGTGTCCATGAACCTCAGGTTGTACGCCACGAAATCCGGCCGGGTGAGGAAATTTCCCATGCACCATTTTAAGAAGGTATCCGCGTACCACCACTGCCGGTTCCCTTCCTTCCACTGGTCCGTGGAAAGCTGGCCGCGCAGGACCGCCGGACGATGCCGGCGGAACCACCAGAGCGCCGCGGGGCTGAAGGATTCGATACAGTATATCCCCCGGTACCGGTCAAGGAGCGCCGCCGCCTTTTCACAAAGGTCCCTGCAGCGGATGTCCGCCTTGAGCTCGATGATCAGAGGCACCCGCCCGTCCACGGCTTCGAGGACCTCGCTGAGAAGCGGGACACGTTCCTCCGTCCCGAAAAGCCTGTATTTCCGCAGCCCGGCAAGCGTCAGGTCCGCGATCCTCCTCCGGACGCCTGCTGCCCTGAAAAGGTCCTCGTCGTGGACCACCACCGGGACCCCGTCCCCTGTAAGGCGGACGTCAAGCTCGATCCCGAAGCCGGCATCAGCCGCCCTCCGGAACGCCGGCATGGAGTTTTCCGGGCATCCTGCCTTCAAGTCATGAAGCCCCCTGTGCGCGATATATCCGCGGAACGGCTGCATCCGGTCCTCCCTGCCCCTCCCGGGCC
>CACXDR010000086.1 GCA_902766415.1 uncultured Lachnospiraceae bacterium | reverse complement strand
GAAGAGCCTGGCTGCCAGCGCGCAGTCCGGCTTCATCGAGTACCATAAGCTGCTGCTCACAAGGCAGGACCAGGAGGAAGCGGTCGGGGGCGCGCAGGAGAGCCTTGCGGATGCGGAGCTTAAGCGCGCGGCGGGGACCGCGACGGAGCTCGACGTCCTGAATGCCGCGGAGGCCCTGAGGACCGCGGAGGACCGGCTCGCAGCGACGGAACGCAGCATTGCCCAGCGCAGGGAATCGCTGAACATCATGCTCGGCTGGAAGTACGACGACCAGCCGGAGATGGGCGGACTGCCGGATCCGGACGAAGGCGCGCTTTCCGCCCTGGACCCGGCTGCGGACCTTGCGGCGGCGCTTGAGAACAACTACACATTGAAGATCAATCTCCGGAAGCTTGAAAACGCGAAGGACGGGGATACGAAGAACGACCTTCAGACGACCATCGCGAACAACCGGACAAAGATCGGGAACGCGCTGAACAGCGCTTACCGCTCCGTCCAGAACGCGAGGCTTTCCCTCAGCCAGGCGAACGCCAGGGCGTCGCTGGAGGAACAGAACCTTGCCATCGCCGGAACACGGCTCGCCGCGGGAATGATCACGCAGCGCGCGTACAACGTGCAGACCAGGACAGCGCAGAGCGCACGCCGGGCGGCGGAGCGCGCGAAGATGGATCTCCTTTCGGCGGGACTCACCTACCAGTGGACCAGGGACGGCCTCGCGGCCGCGGAATAAGCGGAGGGACAGAGTGAAGAGGATGAAGATACGGAGCTGGCTCCTTCTCGCGGCGTTCCTTGCGGCCTGTTCACCTGCCGCGGCGTACGCGCAGGGTCCGGGGGATGCGCCGGCTGCGGCCGGAGGCACCGGAGAGACGGTGGAAACGGGCGGGGCACAGACAACGGAACCGCAGACCGGAGAGACAGTGCAGGCGGAAGCAGCGGAGGGGGAAGCGCAGGAAACGGGAGCATCGGCCGCGGAGATCACGGACGAGGAGGCGGCAGCGGCAGCCGCGGAGGTCCTTGCGGACAACGTCCTTTCCTACGACGAGGTCCGGACTGCGATCCACAACGGAAGCCCCACGCTGACGCAGGCGCTCGCGAAGTTCAACGCGCGGGTCGAGACCTACACGAACGCGCGGGACAGGCTGAGGTTCGAGCAGGCCGATGCCTACGACGACTATAAGACGGCCTACAAGGACGGAGACGGGGACGCCGCGGCGCTGAAGGCGGAGTACGCCGTGTACAGGAACGCGGCGCATATGTACAAGCGGATGTACGACAACATGACGTCGTACTCGTCCATGCGGACCTACCGGCAGATGGAACGGCAGCTGACGGTCGCCGCGCAGGCGCTCATGCTCTCCTATGAGTCCCTCCGGCACCAGGAGGCGGCCATGCGGAAGGCGGAGGAGCTTTACGGGAAGCGGTATGCCCTCATGCAGACGAAGCGCGCTGCCGGGCTCGCGACGGACGCGGAGGTGACCGGCGCGGAGGCGCAGTACCTTTCGTCCAGGGTGGAGCTTGAGACCGTCCGGGCAAACATGGCGGACGTTTACGCAAGCCTGTGCTACGCCGTGGGCCGGGAAAATGACGGCTCGCTTGTGATCGCGGAGATCACGGCGCCCGTGGGAGATGTCACGGCATCCATGGACCTTGCGGCGGATACGGTGAAGGCGGTCGGGAACAACAGCACGCTCATCAGCCGGCGCCATTCGAACCGGGGAAGCGCCACGACGACGACGCAGGTCCGCATGCGGACCAACGCCGAGGGCGAGCAGAAGATGGCGGCAAAGATGCGGCAGCTTTACGAAGACGTCCTGCAGAAGCAGGGCGAGCTCGAAACGGCCGGGACGGCGCACGCGGCAGCGGCGCGGGAGTGGCAGAACGCGCAGCTTAAGTACAGAGCCGGACTTTCGGACCAGGGCACGTACCTCGAGGCGGAGATGGCCTGGCTCAACGGGGAGGCCGCGTACAAGGCGGCCCAGCTCGCGCTGACACAGGCGTACGATACGTACCGCTGGGCGGTCGAAGGCGTCGCGAACCTCGACTGACGGGCGCGGCGGACGCGGAGAAAACCAAACTGCAGCGCGGATGATGCAGGCGGGAGCGCCCCGCGGGGTGCCGGAAAAGCGCTGCGAAAAGAAGACAAACAGGGAGTGACTGTGTTAGACTGTTGGCACAGTCACTCTTTGCGTGATGCAGGAACAGTTCCATTTGAAAGGGAAGACATATTTATTATGAAGAAACGAAACAGGAAGGGGGCTCCCGCGCCGGCGGTCCTTGCGGCAGTCGCGGCGGCAGCTGCTGTGTCGGTCTTTGCGGCGCGGGGCTGCGGGCGGCAGCCCGCGGAGG
>CACXDR010000085.1 GCA_902766415.1 uncultured Lachnospiraceae bacterium | reverse complement strand
GAGCAGCAGGAGCGCAGCAGGCAGACGATGGAGCAGAACCAGGTCCTTACCTACGCGCTTGAGAACTCCACCTTCGAGGTGACGCCGGAAGCCATCGCCTACGAGGCGCAGGTCGCGAAGAGGGCCATGGAGGCGACTCTCATGCAGTACGGCATGACGATCGACTCCTACGTCGAGGCTGCCGGCATTTCCCAGGAGGATATTGACAATCAGCTTACCATGAGCGGTGAAAACGCCGCGAAGCTGCACCTTTTTGTCGACGCGGTCGCCGAAAAGGAGGGCTTCGAGATCAGCGAGAAGGATTATCAGGCGATGGCGGATTATTACGGGGTCTCAAAGGAGCTTATGGTCCAGGCAGCGGGCCAGGACGCCGTGGATTTTGAGGCGATGTACCGCCACGTCGGGGACTTCCTCATCGAGAACGCGGAGAAGACCGTCGTGGAGCCGGAGACGGAAGCGGCAGATGCAGAGGCGGCTGATGCGGAAGCATCGTCCGGTGCCGCGGAAGCCGGCGAGGCTGCCGGTGACGGGGCGAAGGCTGAGGAGGCCGGAAGCGGCGAAGAGACGAAGGCCGGTGAGACAGAGGCGGCCGGAGAGACGAAAAATGCCGGCTGAGCCGGAAAGCCTGTCCGGACAGGAAAGGGCATCGTACGTATACCTGCTCCGGTGCGCGGACGGAAGCCTCTACTGCGGCTGGACTACGGATCCGGAGCAGCGGCTTGCGGCCCACAATTCCGGCCGGGGCGCCAAATACACGCGGAGCCGCGGGCCCTGCAGGCTGGTCTATACGGAGGCGTTCGCGACGAAGGGCGAGGCCCTGAAACGGGAATGCGCGATCAAAAGGCTGACGCACGCGGAGAAGGAGCTGCTCGTGCTCCGGCAGGAGGAGGCGTTCCATGGCTGAGCTCAGGATCCTTTACGAGGACAGCGACCTGATCGTCTGCGTGAAGCCGGAGGGCGTCGAAAGCGAGGCCGCGAAGGGCTTCGCGCCGGACATGGTCAACATGATCCGGAACCATCTCGCCGCGGAGGACCGCGGCGGGGCGCCTTATGTCGGCGTGATCCAGCGCCTTGACCGCCCGGTCACGGGGATCATGGTGTTCGCGAAGAATAAAAAGACGGCGGGCGCGCTGTCGAAGGAGCTCCGCGAGGGGAACATGAAAAAGACCTACCGCGCGGTCATCCTGGGGCATCCGGAGCAGGAGAACGGCGTCTTTACCGACTGGGTCGTAAAGGAGCCGTCGACCAACCTCTCCCGGACTGCCGGGAAAGCGGAGGAGGGCGCGAAGGAGGCGAAGCTCAGCTACCGCGTCCTGAAGACCGCGGTCATCGCGGGAGAGCAGGCGGCGGAGGTCGAGATCCGGCTTCTGACCGGCAGGCATCACCAGATCCGGGTGCAGTTCGCGTCGCGCGGCCTGCCGCTTGTGGGCGACCGGAAATATAACCCCGCCTACAGGGAGGTCCCGCCGAAGGGCATCTGCGGCACGCATGAACTCGGGAGGCATCTCTGCCTCGCGTCCGTGTCGCTGTCGTTCACGCATCCAGCGACGCGAAAGCCCATGAATTTTGTTATCGACCCGCCATATCATCTGTGACTGTAACTGACCGGCACCACCGGCACCATTTTACCCGCAGCGATCAGTCCCCTGCCTTTAAGCTGCAGAAGCACAGGCGTGGGGATCCTCGCCGGAAAGCGATAAAAGAGTAAAACCTGAACGGAGAGGCTTCTCACCGGACAGGTTTTACTCTTTTTTTTCGGGCGGCAGCTCTTTTTCGTTCCTCAGGAGAACAGCGGACCGGCACGGAGGGACCGGAGCCCCGGAGTCCGGAGACTTCCGTACGCCATTCTATTTCGTGGATTTTTAGCCTGATTTATGCTATCATAATTTCAGTTTCGTAAGGGGCGCGGGCGCGCCGGACGGGAGGCAGATATGGCTGGAAAAAAATACGTCGCCTATGTCGGATCCTATTCATATACCGGAAACGCCAAGGGCATCACGATCTATGATGTTGATATGAAGAAAGGTGCATTCAAAAAGCGGACAGAGGTGGAGGTGGACAACTCCTCCTATCTTATCGTGTCCCCGGACGGAAAGACGCTGTACTCCGTCGCGGACGAGGGTGTCGTCGCGTTCCGGATCCTTGAGAACGGCATGCTTTCCAGGCTGAATTCAAGAAAGATCAACGGCATGCGCGCATGCCATCTTTCGGTCGACAAGGACGCAAGATTCATTTTCGTGTCCGGCTATCACGACGGGAAGATGACGGTGCTCACGCTTGAGGAGGACGGCTCGGTCGGTCCTATCCTGACCGCCGTCTACCATAAGGGCCTTGGCTCTGTCGCGGAGCGCAATTCCCGCCCGAGGATCTCCTGCACGAAGCTGACCCCGGAGGGGGCCTTCATCATGTCGGCGGATCCCGGCATCGACCAGGTCAGCATTTACCGCTTCGATCACCGCATCAAGGGACTTGTCCTTGTCGACGCGCTGCGCACCGAGCAGGGAAGCGCCCCGCGCTGCTTCAAGTTCTCCGACGACGGCCGGTTCCTCTACCTCATGTACGAGATCCGGAACATGATCGACGTCTACGAGTATCATTACAAAGAGGGCGGCAGGGCGCCGCAGTTCGAGCGCATCCAGAGAGTCCCCGCGACCGGACCGAACAAGCCGGGAAGGACGAACGCCGCGACCAGCATGTGCTTTACCGACGGGCAGAAGTACCTTTACTGCGCGAACTCCGGCGACAATTCCGTGACGCTGTTCTCGCGCGAAGCGGAGACCGGCCTTCTGACGCCGCTTTTCAATCTTCCGATCAGCGGCGAGTATCCGAAGGATGTCACTGTGTTCCCGGACGGGAAGCATATCGTAAGCGTCAACAACGAGAGCGGGTCGCTCAGCTTCTTCAAGGTGGATTACGAGAAGAAGATCATGGTGATGAGCTCGAACATCGTTTCCGTGAACCAGCCGAATTGCTGTGTGTTCGCGCAGGTGAATTGACGCGGCTTTTCCGGGAGGACCGGTCCTGCCGGAAAGAAAACGAGACCGGACAAATGAAAGGGCAGACGCGGAAGTCTGCCTTTTCTTAAATGAGGGGGCCCCGGGGAGTCTTATGGCAGGGAACACGTTCGGAACACTATACAGGGTCACGACCTTCGGGGAGTCCCACGGCGCGGGACTTGGGGCCGTGATCGACGGCTGCCCCGCAGGCGTTCCGCTTACGGAGGCGGACATCCAGCCTTTCCTTGACAGGCGCGCGCCGGGCATGTCGGCGTTTGCCACGCAGCGGAGGGAAAGCGACCGGTGCAGGATCCTTTCCGGAGTGTTCGGGGGGATGACTACCGGGACGCCGGTCATGGTCCTTATCGAGAATACGGACCAGCGGCCCCGGGACTATGACGCGGTCCGGGACATCTACCGCCCGGGCCACGCGGACTTTGGCTATGACATGAAATACGGCTTCCGCGATCACCGCGGCGGCGGGAGGAGCTCCGGCAGGGAGACAGCGGGCCGCGTGATCGGCGGCGCTGTGGCGGCGAAGATCCTTGCGGAGTTCGGGATACAGGTACACGCGTTTACGGAAAGCGTGGGACCTGTGAGGATCTCCCCGGAGCGGTTCGAGCTTTCGGAATGCGCAGGGAACCCGCTCTGTATGCCGGACCGGGAGGCCGCGGAACGCGCGGCGGCGTACCTTAAGGAACTGGCGGAGAAGGGTGATTCCTCCGGCGGGCTGATCGGGTGCCTGGTCACGGGCGTGCCTGCAGGGCTCGGGGAGCCGGTCTTTGACAAGCTGGACGCGGAGATCGCGAAGGCGGTCATGAGCATCGGCGCGGTCAAGGGGATCGGATTCGGCGCCGGCTTCCGCGCGGCGGAGATGACGGGGAGCGAGGACAATGACCCGTTCCGCATGGCGGATGATGCCGGCGGAGGGCATAGGATCGTCAAGACGAAGAACGACGCCGGGGGGATCCTCGGCGGCATCTCGGACGGGACGGAGATCCGCTTCAGCGTTGCCGTCAAGGCGACGCCGTCCATCAGCCGGCCGCAGAAGACGGTCACGCGGGACGGGCAGGAGACGGAGGTCACGGTCCGGGGCCGGCACGATCCCGTGATCATGCCGCGCGCCGCGGTGGTCGTGGAGTGCATGACAGCCGCCGTGCTTCTCGACATGCTCATGCGGAACGCCGTGTGCGCCATGGACCGGCTGAAGAGGGCTTACGGAAGGTAACGCCCGCGGCGCAGAACGCCGGGGAGAGGGCGCCGGGCATGGCAGGGACCTCGCGGCGGGGACGGAAGGGCATGAAAAAAGCCCGGCAGGCCGGGCTGAAAGGGACAGTGATATTTATTACTGGATCTTCTTGATCCCGGGCCAGTACCGGAAATAGACCTTCGCGACGATCTTGTTCCTGTAGACCCAGGTGTTATGCCAGTAGCGGGCGTCCATGGACTCGTTCCGGTTGTCCCCCATGCAGAAGTAGGCATCGTCCGGGACGGTGAAGCTCATTTCAGGCTCCGGGAACATGGGCTCGCGGATGTAGGGCTCGTCGAGCAGGGTCCCGTCCACGTAGACCTTTCCGTCGCTTATGGTGACGGTCTCGCCGGGGAGGCCGATGATCCGCTTCACGAACAGGACCTTTTCGTTGTCGGGCCACTTGAAGATGATGATATCGCCCCGCTCCGGGTCCCCGAAGAAACGGTAGGTCAGGCGGGAGCCGATCACGCGGTCATGCGTCATGATGGTGCTTTCCATGGACGCGGACGGGACGCGCGAGTTGGCGATGATGAAGGTGTTCAGCGCGAAAGCGATCACAACGGCACAGAGGATGATCTGGACCCAGCTGATGAGCTCTTCCTTCCAGTTGAGGGCGCCGTCGTCATTGAATCTTTTTGTTCTTGTCTTTTTCGGTTCGGTCATAAGTTCCTCAATTCAGATGTTTTTCGCCGCATGGCGTGTGTGTATAGTTTAGAACTTTCCGGCAGGATGTGCAAGGAGGAAAGCCTTAGCGTTTTCTTAAGCGGACCGCGGAAAGAGAGGAGGGAGCATGGATAAAGAATTATATGACCTGATGGACTGGGCAGCTGTGGAAGAGCTGGTCTACTCGGAATCGAGGGACCCGCACGCGATTCTTTGTCCGAAAGAGACCGGAAGCGGCCTCCTGATCCAGGCGTTCCTGCCTGGGGCGGCGCATGTCGAGGCGGTCCTTTCGGACGGCGTGAGCGCAGAGATGGAGGAGGAGGATGAGAACGGCTTTTTCGCATGTCTCATCCGCGGCCATAAGAAGGCTCCCTACAGGATCCGCGCACTTATGAAGGACGGGACGGAGGTCTTTTCCGAGGAGCCCTGGAGCTTTGCCCCGGAGCTTGAGGAGGAGGACCTGAAGCGGTTCGCGGCCGGCAACCATACGTCGGTCCACGAGAAGCTGGGCGCGCACGTCCGCACGGTGGACGGCGTTTCCGGCGTGCGGTTCGCGGTCTGGGCACCGAACGCGCTGCGCGTTTCCGTGGTCGGGGATTTCAACCGCTGGGACGGGCGGGTGCACCAGATGCGCCTGCTTGGTGATTCCGGCGTTTTCGAGATCTTCATCCCCGGCCTTAAGGCAGGGCAGATCTACAAGTATGAGATCAAGACTCCGGACAGGAAGGTACGTTTAAAGGCGGATCCCTACGCGCGCGCCGCGGAGCTCCGCCCCGGCACCGCGTCCGTGGTCGCAGACAGTGAGGAATATCCGTGGACTGACGCGGCGTGGCTCTTCGCGAGAGGGGAGCGCGCGGCGGAAAAGACCGCGCAGCCCCTGAATATCTACGAGGTGAACCTCTTTTCGTGGATGCGCGGGAGCGGCGGAGAGGGGACCTTCCCGAATTACCGGGAGGCCGCGGAAAAGCTTTCCGCCTACGCGAAGGAGATGAACTACACACATGTCGAGCTTATGCCGGTCACGGAGTACCCGCTTGACGCGGGGCTCGGCTACCGCGCGACCGGGTTCTTCGCGCCCACGGCCCGCGGCGGCTCGCCGGACGATTTCCGCGCCTTTGTCGATATCATGCACGGGGCTGGCGTCGGCGTGATCCTCGACTGGCCGTCGGCCAGGTTCCCGAAGGACGATTTCGCCCTTGCCAGGTTCGACGGGACGGCGCTTTACGAGTACGAGGGCGGCGCGTCCGACACCGCGGTATTCAGCTTCGGCCGCCCGGAGGTCCTGAATTTCCTCTGCGCGGCAGTCTTCTTCTGGGCGGAAAGCTTCCATGTGGACGGCTTCCGGCTGGTCGACATGTCCTCGATCCTCTACTTCAGCGATGAGGACGGGCTCCGCCGGAACATGTACGGCGGCGGGGAGAACCTTGACGGCGTGAATTTCGTGCGGCGTATGACCGCGGCCATGCGGAAGGCCCACCCGGATGTCCTCCTGATCGCGGACGGCTCCGCGGAGTGGCCCATGACCACGAAGGCCGTGAAGGACGACGGCCTGGGCTTCGACTACCGCTGCAACACCGGCTGGAGCAAGGCGTTCCTCGGGTATCTCGGAAATGACGCCGCGGGCCGGAGCGCCCGCTACGGCGAGATGACGTACCCCATGCTCTACCAGTACTGCGAGGATTATATCCTTTCCCTGTCGCATTCGGATGTTTCCGAGGGAAAGGCTACCATCATGCACAGGATCCCGGCGGGAAGCGGCGCGGACCGCTTCGCGGCGTTCCGCGCGGCGGCAGGCTTCTTTATGACGCACCCCGGCAAGAAGCTTCTCTTCAGCGGGCAGGAGTTCGGCATGGAGCGGGAGTGGAGCTTCGGGACGGGTATTGACTGGGATCTTCTGGAGGATCCGGACCACCGGCAGCTCCAGGCCTTCATGCGGGACCTGAACAGCTTCTATCTCACGCATCCCGCGCTCTGGCGGGAGGACGGCGAGCCGGCCGGCTTCGAGTGGATCAACTGCCATTCCTGGGAGGAAAATGTCGTCGTATTCGTGCGAAGCTCCGGCCGTGAGGCAGAGGACCTCCTGGTCGCCGTGAATTTCTCAGGCGTGTCCTATCCGAAGTTCAACACGGGGATCCCCTACTACGGGACCTTCCGCGAGGTCTTCAGCTCCGACCGTACGGAGTACGGCGGCAGCGGCATGCTGAACGCGCGGCCGCTTCTTGCAAAGAGGCTTGAGGTCGACGACCGCACGGATGGCATCACGATGTGCCTTCCCGCAAATTCGGTCGTGATCTTCTCCTGCACGAAGCGTGAGCGCCCGGCGAAGAAGGCGCCCGCCGAGGCTGCGCTCGAGACTGCGGCGGCAGCGAAGAACACGGCGGCAAGGACCGCGGACGCGGCGATCGGAACGGCGGTGTCCGCGAAGGAGACCGCGGCGGATGCCGGCAGGACGGCGGCGGACACTGCGGCAGCCGCAAAGGACGCGGTAGTAAAGAAGGTATCGTCCGCGAAGGACGCGGCGGTGAAGAAGGCATCGTCCGCGAAGGACGCGGCGGTGAAGAAGGCTTCGAGCGCGAAGGAAACAGCGGTAAAGACGGCATCATCCGCAAAGGACGCCG
>CACXDR010000084.1 GCA_902766415.1 uncultured Lachnospiraceae bacterium | reverse complement strand
GCCGTCGTGGCTGCCGGCGCCGCGCTCTTCCCGCCGCAGCCCGCCAGCATGGCCGCTGCCGCCGCTGCCGCCGCGAGCTTTACAAGAAGGCCTGCGCCCCGGTTTGCTTTTTCACTTCTTATCATCTCATTATTCTTCATGGTTTTCTTTCCTTCATTTTCATTATGATCTTCACAGCAGGTTATCAATGCCGGTCTCATGATGCCGCCGCGACGTCACATGCTGCTGCGACGTCATATGCTGCAACGACGTCACACGCTGCTGCGCCGTCACGCGCCACTGCGACGTCACACGTCGCCGCGCCAGTACACGAACCACCTCTCCAGGACAGCCACGATCCCCGTAAGGATCAGCGCGGAGGCGCTCAGAAGGATGACCGGCGCGAACACGCCAGCCCCGTCAAGCTGCGTCATCATGCGGCGGGAAAAATAGCCGAGGCCGCTCTGCGCGCCGAGCCATTCCCCGATCGCCGCGCCGACCACGGAAAGCGGCACCGCCATCTTCATCGCCGAAAAGAACGCGGGGAGCACCGCAGGGACCTTCAGCTTGAAAAAGACCTGCGCCCGGGACGCGCCGAAGGTGAACATCAGCTCCTTCATCTCCGTCCTCACCGAGCGGAAGCCGTCGTAGACCGTGATCGTGATCGGGAAAAACGTAAACAGCACGGACACAAGCACCTTGCTCCATACCGAATAGCCGAACCAGAGGACGAACAGCGGCGCGAGCGCCGTCGTCGGGATCGTCTGGGACGCGATCACCAGCGGGTAGAGCGCGTGCGCGCAGGCCTCGCTTTCCTCCATAAGGACCGCAAGCCCGGCCCCGAGCACCACCGAGATGGCGAGCGATATGCCGACCACCCGCATGGTGGCGGGCAGATGCGCCGTGAACAGCGGCCCCCGGAGCTCATAAAGCTTCCGCAGGATCTGCGTCGGGGACGGGAGGATGTAGGCCGCGTCAAGCTTCATGGCCGACGCCTGCCAGAAAACAAGCAGGATAAACACAAGGACCGCGGCCGGCAGGTTTGCCGCCCGGGTCCCGGATCTTCCGGATCTCATGAGGCACCTCCCCCTGCGGCATCGTCCTGAGGACGGTCCGCCCTTTCCTGCCTTCTCAGAAGGCCGATCAGGGCTTCCTTCAGCCGGATCGCCTCAGGCTCCGCGAGGCTCTTTATGGTCCTTGGATACGGGAGGGGAACATCGACCGACCTCAAATGTGTGACCGGGGACGCCTCTGCCGCCAGGATACGGGTCGAAAGGAATATGGCCTCCTCCACGTCGTGGGTGATGAAAAGGACGGTCTTCCTTTCCTTCTCCCACTGCTTAAGGAGCCACTCCCGCATGGAAACGCGCGTCAGGTAGTCGAGCGCGGAAAACGGCTCGTCAAGAAGCAGGAGGTCCTGCCCCGTAAGCAGCGTTCTCGCGAACGCCGCGCGCTGCCGCATGCCGCCGGAGAGCTCCTTCGGCGCCTTGTTCCCCCAGCCGTCAAGCCCGACAGACCGGAGCGCCTCCTCCGTCTTCCGTTCCATTTCCTCCATGGTAAAGGTCCCGCGGATCTCCATCGGGAGGCGCACATTTTCCGCGACCGTCCGCCACGGGAACAGGAGGTCCTGCTGCGGCATGTACCCGCAGCACTGCTTCTTCCCCGTCACGGGCTCCCCGTTCACGAGGATGGTCCCCTCCGCGGGGACAAGGAGCCGGTTCACCAGCCGGAAGACCGTGCTTTTCCCGCAGCCTGAGGCGCCGATGACGGACACGAACTCGCCCTTCCTCACACGGAAGGAAAGGCGGTCGATGATGGAAAAGTCCTCTGAATCGTACTGGAAGCGCACGTCCCGGAACTCAAGCGCGCAGGGCTCTCCCTCTCCTGCCAGGAGCGTCTCCTCCTTAGCGGTCATAAGCGCATCTCCCAGGCCATATCCCAGAAGAGGCTTTCGTAGCGCGAGCAGTTCACGAAGATCTCCTCAAGGTGCTGAAGCTGCTCCTCCGTATAATCCTTCGTAAGCTTCTCCGTCAGCGCGATGAGGTCCTGGTTCCCGTCGTGGTAGCCTTCAGACGTGTAGCCCTGCACCCACTCGCCGTAGAACGGGTGGCGGTCCGCCTGCGGGTTACTGTGAAGGATGTCCTTCGCGATCACCTCGTAGCTTAAGGCGCAGGAAAGGATGGCCGCGGCGATCTCGCCCGCGCCCTCCTCGTAGGCGATACGGATCATGTAGGACGTATAGGAAAGGTTGTCCAGGGACGGGACCGTGCGCTCCGCCTCCTCAGGCGTGATCCCGAGGCGCTTCATGTAGGCGCGGTGGATCTCCATCTCCCCGTCGAGCGTCTCCTTGACCGCCTGCGCGAAATACCGCATGTCCTCCCCGTCCTTCGCCTTGGCGGTGCCGAGGGCGAAAACGCGCGCGTAGTCAAAAAGATAAACGTAGTCCTGGAGCATGTAGAAACGGAATTTCTCCTGGTCGAGATCCCCGGTGCCGATCCCCTGAACGAACGGGTGCCGGAGGTATTCGGCCCAGATCTCCGCCGATGCAGCAAGCAGGCGGGACGTGGTCCTTCCCGGACGGATCTCCTCAAGGAGCGCCGCGTTCTCAAGCGGCGATTTCTGTCTGAGCGCGCCCATGGTCAGACCTCGTGCGCGGCGAAGGCGCCGCCGAGATCAAAGCCGTGGTCCATGGGCCCGGAGCCCTTCCCGAGGTCAAGCCCCGCGGCAAGCGCGCCGGAAATATAGGCCTTGGCGCGCTCGACCGAATGGTCTAAGTCAAAGCCCTTCGCCAGATTGGACGCGATGGCGCTGGAAAGGGTGCATCCGGTGCCATGCGTGTTGGAATTGTCGATCCTCTTTCCGAGGAACCACTTGTAAGTCCCGTCGCGGAACAGAAGATCGTTCGCGTCATTCATGCTGTGCCCGCCCTTCATCAGGACGGCGCAGTGATACTCCGAGCTGATCTTCTCCGCAGCCGTGATCATGTCGTCCGGGGAGGTGATCTTCATGCCGGAAAGGACCTCGCCCTCCGGGATGTTCGGCGTAAGGACCGCCGCGATCGGGAGAAGGTGCTCCTTCAGGGCGCCGACGGCATCGTCCGAGATCAGCTTCGCGCCGCTCGTCGCCACCATGACCGGGTCCACGACCACGTTTTCCGCGTGGTGGAAACGGAGCCGCTCCGCAATGGTCCGGATGATCCCCTCCGAGGCGACCATGCCGATCTTCACCGCGTCCGGGCGGATGTCCGTGAAGATGCTGTCGATCTCCTGTGCCAGGAACTCCGGTGTCACTTCAAAAATACCCTGCACGCCGGTCGTATTCTGGGCGGTCAGAGCCGTGATCGCGCTCATGGCGTAAACGCCGTTCGCGAGCATGGTCTTGATATCCGCCTGGATGCCGGCGCCTCCGCTGGAATCGCTTCCGGCGATCGTCAATGCTGTTCTCATTTTTTCTCCTTTCTTTCTGAACAACGGTGCGGAAGCCCTTCCCTGCCCGGGAAATGCCGCCGCGGCTGACGTTTTATATCCCGGCTGAAGGTGGTGCCCCCGGCCAGCCGGCTGAAGCAAAAAAAGTAATGCAATACAGAAAAGCGGGGACGCCATGCAGCGTCCCCGCTCTCTTTAAGAGTTCGCGTGCCTCCGCCGTACGGCGGAAAGCATATGGTCCCTACGTTGGCATTATCCAAATCAGGTATAAGGGTTACGGCGCCTACGCCGACTCTCAGCCTGCTCATGCAAGCTCCCCGTTTCTTTATGCTTTATATTACGTTCGGAGCGGCCTTCCGTCAAGCCGGAATTTCCGCCCGGAACTGTAAACTGCCGCGTATGCGGCGCATATGGTCCTGAAACCAGGACCGTAAAAAAGATCAGATTTTCGTGAGCACTGCCCGGAAACGGATGCTCCGCTCCGTATCCAGGGAATCGAAGCGGACGATGTAGACGCCCTCGTCCTCCCTTACCTCCGTGACAGTGCCCTGCCCGAAGACCGGATGGTCCACCCGCTGCCCCGCCGGGAAGCGCTCCTCCTTCTTCACGTCGAGCTCCCGCTCCTTCCAGGCGATCTCCTCCTTCGCGCGGCGCAAAAAGCGCTCCTCCGGCTCGTTCAGGCGCGTGAGGCAGCGCTCGTCGATATCCAGCAGGCAACGCGACGGGTACCGGTAGGAGCCGTACAGGTTCCTGCCGCCCGAATCCGAAAGGTACAGGCCCTTCTCCGCGCGCGTCACCGCGACGAACGCGAGGCGCCGCTCCTCCTCCATGGCCTCCCGCGAGGCCGTCTTCTTTGCCGGGAACACGCCCTCCTCCATGGCGCAGAGGAACACGTACGGGAACTCCAGTCCCTTCGCGGTGTGGACGGTCATGCACTTCACGGCGTCCTTTCCCTCCGCGGTATCCGCGTTCGAGAACAGCGCGATGTGCCAGAGATAGTCCGTAAGGCCCGTCTCCTCGCCGCAGCCCGTCTCGTACTCAAAGATGGATGCCTTGAGCTCCGCAAGGTTGTCGAGCCGTTCCGAGCTCCCCTCGGTGCGGAGCGCCTCCTCGTAGCCGCTCTCCTCCAGGACCTGCGCAAGGATCTCCGACACCTGCATGTCCGCGTAGCGCGCCCCGAAGCCGTCGACCAGGGCAAGAAGCTCCTTCGCCTTCGTATTGCGGAACAGGTCCATGTCCGCCGACGCCTTCAGCGCGTCGTAGAGAAGGCAGCCGTGCGCCTCCGCGTACTCCGTCAGGTATTTCACGCGCTTGTCGCCGATGTTCCGCTTCGGCCGGTTGCAGACGCGTAAAAACGACAGGTCGTCATGCACCGCGATAAGGCGGAGATACGAAAGTGCGTCCTTGATCTCCGCGCGGTTATAGAACTGCACGCCGCTGTACAGGACGTACGGGAGCTCCTCCTTTAAAAAGACCTCCTCCAGCGCCCGGGACACGTAGTGCGCGCGGTAAAGGACCGCGATGTCCGTCGGCTTCACGCCAGCGTCCTTCAGCTTCTTTATCTCCTTCGCGATGAAGCCTGCCTCCTCGGCGGCATTCTTCGCGTGGTACCAGACCGGCTTCGCCGGAGCCACTGCCGGGATACCGGCAGCATCGTCCGCGCCCCTTTCCGCCGGGACCAGCGTCTTCTTCATGCGGATCCGGTTCTTGTCGATCAGGCTGTTCGCGACGTCAAGGATGGGCGGCTCCGAGCGGTAGTTCTCCATCATCATGATGGTCTTCGTGCCCGGAAAGCTTTTATCGAACTCCAGCAGGTATTTCACGTTCGCGCCGCGCCAGGTGTAGATCGTCTGGTCCGGGTCCCCTACGATGAACAGGTTCTTATGGTACCCGCAGAGCGCCTCCATGAGGCGGTACTGCAGGGGATCGATGTCCTGGAACTCGTCGATCATGATATATTCGAGCCGCTTCTGCCACTTTAAGCGGATCCTCTCGTCCTGCTCGAAGATGTACAGGGTGAAATTGATGAGGTCGTTGTAGTCCAGCCCGAAGCACTTCTTCTCGCGGTAAAGGTAGCCGTAAAACAGGATATCCTTCACGTCGGAGGCGTTCAGGTACTTTTGCCGGAGGATCTCCAGCGGCATGGCGATCATGTCCCGGTAATACTCCGGCTCCTCGACGCATTTCCGGATCTCGAACATGTCGCGCGCGTTCTTGAACGTCATGTCCCGGAGCGTAAGCCCGCGTTCCTCGTAGATCTGTGCCAGCATGGCGTCAATGTCGGAATTATCGAGGACCAGGAAGCTGTCCGGGTACTGCACCGCGTTCGCGTCCTCCTGAAGGACGGACACGCAGAAGCTGTGGAAGGTGCTGATGTAGCCCGTGTCGCTGTCCCGGATCAGGTCCCGGATCCGCTTCCGCATCTCGTTCGCCGCGCGGTTCGTGAACGTCACGCAGAGGATGTTCCGCGGCGGCACGCCGATCATGTTGACAAGATAGGCGAACCGGTGCGAAAGCGCGCGGGTCTTGCCGCTCCCGGCGCCCGCGACCACGCGGACGTAGCCCTCCGTCGAGGTCACGGCCTCCCGCTGCGCCTCATTCAGGCCTTCAAGCAGATCGCGCATAATCCATCCTTTTCAGTGCATTCAGTGAACGTATACAGTCTCGCCCGCGTAGACGCGCGGGTAAAGCTTCTTCGCGAAGGACAGCGGAAGGTTCACGCACCCGTGGCTGCCGCTGTGCTTATAGATGTTTCCGCCGAAGGAACCGCGCCAGGTCGCGTCATGCAGGCCGATACCGCCGTCGAACGGCATCCAGAAGTTGACGAACGACGCGTAAAGCCTCTGGCTTCCCCTTAAGATCCGGTTCCTCTGCTTGTAATCGATGGTGAACACGCCCTTGTGCGTCTGGCGCTCCCGCGTGGGCAGGCCTGTGACGCAGTCCGTCTCCATCACCTTCTTCGCGTTCTCGAAGAGAATGACGTGCTGCTTTTCTATGTTCACGTCGATATAGTCCATCCCGTACCCGAGCTCGAACTCGGGGGATGCCTCGATAAGCGGGAGGTACAGGGTGTGCGCCTCCGGCTCGACGAATTCGGTCCCCTCCGGATAGGCAGCCTCCGCGACCTCGATGTGCTCCTCCGCGATGACCGCGTTGGACCTGGTCGCCGGGCCCAGCCCCTTCTTCGCCTTCGCCGCGCGCTGCGCCGCGACCTCCTCGTCCGGGACATACTCGATATAGCAGCCGTTCGTCAGCGGGATGGCGCCCTTCAGCGCAGCCGCTGCCCCGTCTGCCGGGAGGGCGATCATCTCCGGCGCCGGCGTGGTCTGCGCCTCCGCCTCGGCAAGGATCTTCGCCTTCTCCTCTTCCGTCTTCGCCTTCTTCGCGGCCCTCTCCGCGTTCCTCATGATTCTCTTGTTCAGGAGGTTCCTGGAATATGCCTCGGATTCCGTCTCCTTCACCGGCATGGTGATGTCCAGTTCGGACGCGAACATGTTGAGGAAACGGTCCGTATCGATGATGTATTTGAAGGCCTCAGGCTCAGCCGTCTCTTCCGCCTCCGCCTTCGCCGCGTCGCCGGCTGCCTTTTTGCCTGCATCCGCACCCTTCTTGCCTGTACCGCCTGCCGCCTTTTTGCCTGCGTCCGCCGTCTCCAGCTTCTTCGCGTCAGACGCGGTTGCTGTTTCGGCCTCCGCCTCGGCGGCAGCCGCCTCTGCCTCAGCCCGCTCTGCGGCCCTCAGCGCCTCCGCGGCCTCCTTCTTTTTCCGGAGCTCGTCCTCCGCAAGCTTTTCAAGGTCCGCTCCGAACTCGTCCTGGAGCCCCGCGGCGTACGCCTCGATCTTCTCCGCGTCAAGGCCCTTCACGCCGTCCCTGGTCTCCGTGATCCAGGAAGCGAGCAAATCTCCCGGAAGCGTACGGACCGCGTCCCCGATCTTCAGTGTCAGGTCGCTGCCGCCGAAACGGTTCAGCGTTTCGACCTCCGCGTTCAGCGCCGGATCATCCGCCCGGACCTCCGCCTTCACCGCAAACTGCTCTGTAAGGTCGATGCTGATGTTCCCGGAGACGACCGCCTCCTCGACCGCTGCCGCGATCTCTGCCGGCGTCGCCTGCCATCCGTCCTCATCAGGAACGACCGTATAGCCCGTCCCGGAGGAATAATCGGAGATCACTGCATCCACCGCGTCACGGTTCTGGTCAAAAAGCCCTGAGGAACGGAGCCTCTCCGTCAGGACCTCCATGTTGCACGAAAGCGCCTTTCCCGAGGAAAGCATGTGTGTCCGGAAGATCTCTGCCGGCCACGCGGCAGGACTCTTCGCGGAAAATGCCTCCTTCACGCCGTCTTCGTTCGCGACACTCAAAAAATCTGCCGCGGGGACCTGGAACGTCTGCCCGTTCACAGTGATCTCCGCGACCTCCTCCGCAACTGCCGTGCGGACGATATCAAGCGCTTCCTCCTCCGTTTTCAGCGAGGCTTCGCGCCCGTCGATCGTGGTGTTTGGAAAGCTGTGTGACGAAAAAAACGCGGTCCCCGCCCCGTAGACGACCGCGAGGACCGCGGCCGCGGCGATCGCCGCTTTACTTCCTTTAGATAAAGCCATGATACTTCCCCCCTGAAACTCGAACGTGAGTTTTCCGAATAAGAATAATCTACCATGAACCTCCCATATCGACAAGCAGACGCAAAAAAAAGACAGATTATTGTAAAAAGTCCACTGCGCCTTTCCGGATACTATGCATAAACCGTGAATAATAATAAACTCTGAATGAATACTTCCGCGCACCGTCCTGTTATGCTATAATACGGAAGTTGATTTTCAAGTCAGGGGAGGTTATACCATGGGACTTATTATTCCCGAAAACTACGATCCGGTCCTCACTGTGCGCGAGACCCAGGAAGCGATCAAATTTATCCGCGACCTGTTCCAGAAGGAGTTCGGGCGCCAGATGAACCTTGAGCGCGTATCCGCTCCGCTCTTCGTCACCCGCTCAAGCGGCGTAAACGACAACCTGAACGGCGTCGAGCGTCCTGTCAGCTTCGATATGCTGGCCGTTCCCGGCGAGACCGTTGAGGTCGTCCAGTCCCTCGCAAAGTGGAAGCGCATCGCGCTGGGCCGTTACGGCTTCAAGCCGGGCGAGGGCCTTTACACCAACATGAACGCGATCCGCCGCGACGAGATCCCGGACAACCTGCACTCCTGCTACGTCGACCAGTGGGACTGGGAGCGCGTGATCCGCAAGGAGGACCGCACTATCGAGACCCTTGAGGACACTGTGCGCCGCATCTTCATGATCGTGAAGCACATGCAGCACGAGGTGTGGTACAAGTACCCGAACGCGGTCTACCGCCTTCCGGGCGATATCACCTTCATCACCTCCCAGGAGCTGCTGGACCGTTACCCGGACAAGGACCCCAAGGAGCGCGAGAACCTCATCACGAAGGAATACGGCTGCGTCTTTATCGAGAAGATCGGCGCCCCGCTTTCAAACGGCGAGCCGCACGACGGACGCGCCCCGGACTATGACGACTGGGAGCTGAACGGCGACATCCTTTTCTGGTTCGAACCGCTGAAGTGCGCGCTGGAGCTTTCCTCCATGGGCATCCGCGTAAGCGAGGAGTCGCTCCGCGACCAGCTGATCCGCTCCGACTGCCAGAACCGCATGAAGATGCCTTACCACAAGGCACTGCTTAACGGCGAGCTGCCGTACACCATCGGCGGCGGCATCGGCCAGAGCCGTCTCTGCATGCTGCTCCTCGGCCGCGCCCACGTAGGCGAGGTCCAGGCAAGCATCTGGCCTGAAGAAATGCGCAGGCAGTGCGAGGCAGCAAAGATCTATCTCCTGTAAGGAAAAGATACCTGAAGGGGCAGGTGCCCCGTATCCATGTGATAATACGATCCCCGTCCTCCGCGGCAGAACCAGGCTGCGGAAGGCGGGGATCCTTTGTTTTTTGTTTTTCCGGTCCTGCTAAGTCTCTGCAGCTTAAGGGCGGGGGACTGAACGCTGCGGAAATAATTGACGGCGCCGGAGAGATCGGCCGGCGCCGTCTGTATGGGCAAACGGGACTGCGGGTCAGGAGGCGGCCCCGATGCTTTCTTTTTCAGCTTTCTTTTTCAACTTTCTTTTTCAACTTTCTTTTTGACTTTCTTTTTGACTTTCTTCAGTTTCCTGTTCTGCTCACTTTTCAGCTGATCCTTCAGTCTGTGTCTTTTCAACAGGGCTTATCCGGTTTTCCTGCAATGCATGTCAGGGACGGCGCGCCGGTGGTTCGCAGGCCGGCGCGCCCGTGTCCCCTTGTTTCTGTCCGGAAGCTCTCCGCGCCGCGGCAGGGGGTCAGTTTCCGCCGCCGGATAGACTTCCGTCCGGACCCGGCCTTACGCCCCATGCCGTTTCGGCACGCTCCGCGGGCGCGGCCTGGATCATCTGGCCAAGTACGGTGCAGACCAGGTGCCTTCCGGGGACAGCCGTCCCCGTTTCCTTCAGCGACCCGACCAGCACCGGCGCGTCGCAGCCCGGCCGGACCGGCTCCCTGCAGTACCAGAAGCCGTCATCCGCCCCGAACCATCCGGCGCTCTCCATGTACAACTCATAATCTGTTCCTTCTTCGGGAACCGTCCCCAGCGTGCGGCCTTCATCATCCTCGAAGGTGATGACCAGCTCCGCCCGGGCGTATGCCGGGATATCCCCGTCATTCCTCATCCGGACCGCCCTCTTCTCCGTCCCGTCGAAGTCCTCGATGATCACGGGGACCGGACCGCCCGGCATGACAAACGTGTTCACGGCGCCGCCGGTGGTCCCCTTAAGATACGCCAGCGCCCCGCCGGCACCCGCGAGGGCTGCCAGGGCGCAGGCAAGAAGGAAAAGAGTCAATCCGCGCTTCTTAAGCATCATCCGCTTTCCCCTCCGTGAAATAGATTTTTAACTGCCGTTTCGCCGAAGAACCAGCCGTCCTTCCGGCTGTCCGGCATGTTGTGGAAGGCCGCTCCGGCGCCTTCCTCGGGAAT
>CACXDR010000083.1 GCA_902766415.1 uncultured Lachnospiraceae bacterium | reverse complement strand
TTCTTCTCCAGCGAGAAGCTGACCACTCTGCTTGCTCTGTTCAAGTATGAGGGCGAGTTCGAGAACGCTATCACCATGATGCACAAGGTCTTCAACGTTGGCGGTAAGGGCCACAGCTGCGGTATCTACAGCTGGAGCGATGATCACATCCATCGCCTTGCAATGGTCGCACCGGTCTCCCGTATGATGGTCCGCCAGCCGAACAACCGTGGTAACTCCGGTTCCGCTTGGAACGGCATGCCTCCGACGTCCTCCATGGGCTGCGGCACCTGGGGCGGCAACATCGTTTCCGAGAACATCTCCCTTAAGCACTACATGAACACCACCTGGGTCTCCCGTCCGCTTCCGTACGATATGCCGAGCAACGAGGAACTCTTCGGTGAGTTCGCAGTCGAGGGCATGGACGAGGAGTAATTCCCCGGTCCGGCAACATTTAAACAAGTACCTACCTGAAGATTACTGATGAAGGCAGGGCGCAGGGCGCGATCCCCTGTGCCCTGCCTTAGTCTTAGTGAGGAAGACCCCGCTGAGGCAGAAAACGCTCCGAAAGCCGGCAGGACCGGACAATAACCAGTGAGGATAATACTTTATGCAGCAGTTTAGCGGAAGCAAGGACTACATCGCTTCGGAGGAACTCATCCGCAGCGTCAACATCGCGGCAGCGCTCGAAAAGCCGCTTCTCGTAAAGGGAGAGCCCGGAACAGGCAAGACCATGCTCGCGGAGTCTATTGCGGATTCCCTCAACATGGACCTGTATATCTGGAACATCAAATCGACCACAAAGGCGCAGGACGGACTGTACGTTTACGATACGGTCCAGAGACTCTACGACAGCCAGTTCGGCGAGTCCGGCGTTGACAATATTGAGAACTACATCAAGCTTGGCAAGCTGGGAGAGGCCTTCGAAAGCGAAAAGCAGGTGGTCCTCCTGATCGATGAGATCGACAAGGCAGACCTGGAATTCCCGAACGACCTTCTCTGGGAGCTTGACCAGATGGAATTCCACATCCCGGAGACCGGACGCACCGTCAAGGCGAAGAAGCGCCCGGTCGTCATCATCACCTCCAACGCGGAAAAGGAGCTTCCGGACGCGTTCCTGCGCCGCTGCATCTTCCACTATATCGCGTTCCCGGACGAGGAGCTGATGACCAGGATCGTGAAGGCACATTACCCGGACCTGAAGGACGACCTTATGTACGCCGCCATCAACGCGTTCTACCGCCTGAGAAGCCTTGCGGGTATTCAGAAGAAGCCCGCGACCAGCGAGCTCCTCGACTGGATCAAGGCACTCCAGATCGGCGGGGTGACGGAAGAAGATATGATGAAGCACCTGCCGTTCATCGGCATTCTCCTCAAGAAGACAGAAGACCTGCAGATCGCGGAGAAAGAGCATGTTTACTGATTTCCTTTATGTGCTCCGTGCGTACGGCATGAAGACGAGCCTCAACGAGTGGAACATGCTCCTTGAGGCCCTGCACCAGGACCTGAACAACGCGAGCCTTACCGAATTCTATCATATGGCGCGCTGCATCCTTGTGAAGAAGCTGGAGGACTACGACCGCTTTGACCAGGCGTTCGTGGAGTATTTCCGGCGCCTTGAAAGCATGGACCCGCTTCCGCCGAAGGTCATGAAGTGGCTTTCGAAGACCATGGCGGAGAGCGGCCTGGACAAGGACGAGGCTGATGCTGCCTGGGAGAACAAGACGACGGACGAGATCCGGGAAATGCTGAGAAGGCGCCTGGAGGAGCAGAAGGAAGAGCACCACGGCGGCTGCAAATGGGTCGGCACGGGCGGACAGACCGCCTTCGGGCACGACGGGTACGCGCCGCGGGGCATCCGGATCTTCGGCGAGGGACGTCTTGGAAGGGCGTTCCAGATCGCCGGGGAGCGGCGCTTCCGTGACTTCCGTGACGACTCGACCATCCAGATCCGCCAGTTCCAGGTCGCATTAAAGAAGCTGCGGCTTCTTTCCATGCGCGACGACGGCAGGAAGACCGAGTTCAACGTCGACGCGACGATCGACGAGACCTGCAAGAACGCCGGTATGCTCTCCATTGTGATGGAGCGGCCGAGGAAGAACCAGACGAAGCTCCTTCTTTTAATGGACAGCGGCGGCTCCATGTGGAGCTACAGCGAGCTCTGCAACCGCCTTTTCCAGGCCGTGCACCGCTCGAACCATTTCAAGGACCTGAAGATCTACTACTTCCACAACTGCGTGTACGACGAGGTCTACAAGGATCCCGCGTGCGCGAAGGAAGACAGTATCCCCACCAAATGGCTGATCAACAACCTGAAGTCCGAATACAAGGTGATCTTTGTGGGCGATGCCTCCATGGCGCCGGAAGAGCTCATGGAGCTGAACGCGGGCTTCGACTATTACCGGTATTACGCGAAGTCCTACATGAACGACTACACCAAGCACGAGAAGACGGGGGAGGAGTGGCTCAAGGCGCTCCGGAAGCATTTCCCGAATTCCGTGTGGCTGAACCCGCTTCATAAAAGGCTCTGGGAATTCGACAATACGACCTGGACCATCCGGAGGATCAAGAGCATCTTCCCGATGTACCAGCTTTCCGCGGCAGGGCTTGACCAGGCCGTCCTGAAGCTGAAGCGGGGCCAGGAATAAGCTTTTTTGAGATACGCCCTCCGCAAGCCTGCGGGGGGCGTAATATTTTCAAAGATTTAGCACTCGGAAGTTGACAGTGCTAACAAACCGTGCTATAACATGATTTGTTGAAAGGGAAATGGTTTTTACTTCTGTGGAAGACCGGAAGGCTCCATACAGAAAAACCGCTATTCCGCAGAAAGATATCCGTAAGGAGGCAATCACATTATGAAGCTTGTACCTTTATTCGATCGCGTAGTTCTTAAGAAGCTTGCTGCTGAAGAGACCACGGCGTCCGGGATCGTGCTTCCGGGCCAGGGCGACAAGGAAAAACCCGGCCAGGGCGAGATCATTGCTGTAGGTCCCGGCGGGATCGTTGACGGCAAGGAGATCAAGATGCAGGTGAAGGCAGGGGACAAGGTCCTTTACTCCAAGTATGCCGGCTCCGACGTCGAGATCGACGGCCAGAAGTACATCGTCATCAAGCAGAACGACGTCCTTGCGATCATTGAAGACTGACCGCTTTTCATTTTAATCAGGAACAAAGGAGAATAAAGTCATGGCAAAAGAAATCAAATACGGCGTGGAAGCAAGAGAAGCGCTGGTAAAGGGTGTCAATCAGCTTGCAGATACTGTCAGGGTAACGCTCGGACCGAAGGGCAGGAACGTCGTCCTTGACAAGGCATACGGTTCCCCGCTGATCACCAACGACGGCGTGACCATCGCGAAGGAGATCGAGCTGCAGGACGGCTTCGAGAACATGGGCGCGCAGCTTGTCAAGGAAGTCGCGACGAAGACGAACGACGTCGCCGGCGACGGCACGACGACCGCGACCGTCCTCACGCAGGCCATGGTCAACGAAGGTATCAAGAACATCGCTGCAGGCTCCAACCCGATCATCCTCAGGAAGGGCATGAAGAAGGCCTGCGACAAGGCAGTTGAGACCATCGCAGCTATGTCCCAGCCGATCGAGGGCAAGGAGCAGATCGCGAGAGTCGCTGCGATCTCCGCATCCAGCGACGAGGTCGGCGAGATGGTCGCTGACGCGATGGAGAAGGTCACCAACGACGGTGTCATCACGATCGAAGAGTCCAAGACCATGAAGACCGAGCTCGACCTGGTCGAGGGCATGCAGTTCGACAGAGGCTACATCTCCGCATACATGGCGACTGACATGGAGAAGATGGAAGCGGTCCTTGATGATCCGTACATCCTCATCACCGACAAGAAGATCAGCAGCATCCAGGAGATCCTCCCGCTTCTCGAGGAAGTCGTCAAGAGCGGCGCGAAGCTCCTCATCATCGCTGAGGACGTCGAGGGCGAGGCTCTGACCACCCTGATCGTCAACAAGTTAAGAGGCACCTTTGATGTCGTCGCTGTCAAGGCTCCCGGCTAT
>CACXDR010000082.1 GCA_902766415.1 uncultured Lachnospiraceae bacterium | reverse complement strand
GCTGCCGCCGAAGCCCTCCATGGAGACCTCGAAGATGGTGCCGGTGTAGTAGCCCATGCCGCGGACCAGCGTCGGGTCAAAGGACAGCCCGAAGCCGCCGTCGGAGCAGCCGCACACGGTATCCATGATCTCCGCAAGATTCTCCGCCGCGCCGCTTTCCAGCGCGTCCCCGAGCGTCCCGCCGAGCGCGCGCACTGCGTCCGCGTCCTTCCCGCACCTTCCGAGAAGGTCAAGGTACCTGTCCGCTGCGGCTGCCTCGAAGCCGTTCGCGACGAGCTCCTCCCGCACGCCGTCAGTGCCGATCTTGTCCATCTTGTCAAGCGTGATGAACACCTGGTCGGACGCCTCCTCCGGGAAGCCCGCCCAGCCTGCCATGGCCTTCAGGATCCTTCTGTCGTTCACGCGGACCGTAAAGGCGTTGTCGGGGCAGATGCGCCTGAGCGCCGTGGTGGTCGCGAGGATCAGCTCGATCTCCGCAAGGTTCGTCGGCTCTCCGAGGATATCGATGTCGCACTGTGTGAACTGGCGGAAGCGTCCCTTCTGCGGACGGTCCGCCCTCCAGACGGAGCCGATCTGCAGTGCCTTGAACGGCGACGGAAGGACCGCGCTGTTGTTCGCGTAGTAGCGGGTCAGCGGGAGGGTCAGGTCGTAGCGGAGCCCGCTGTCGGTGAGGTCCTCCTCCTTCTCCGCAGTCTCAAGCTTCAGCTTCTCGCCGCGCTTCAGGATCTTGAAGATCAGCTTTTCATTGTCCCCGCCCTGCTTGGAGGTGAGGTTCTCGATGTGCTCGACACAGGGAGTCTCCATGGGGGTAAAGCCGAAGCCCCGGTAGGTGTCCTTGATGATGCCCATGAGATAGTCGCGGAGCTGCATCTCCGCGGGCAGGATGTCCTTCATCCCGGTGACAGGTTTCTTTTTCATTGCCATGATCGTTTCTCCGTTTTCGTTTTAAGCCGGCCGCGCTCCCCTCCGCGCGCTGGCCGGACGTCTGAAAGCCGTCCCCGGCCCGCGCGGGAAAAGAGTCCCGCCCGGTTATCATTGTACTTTAAAATACCGTGAAAACAATAGCGTTTTCTTCCGGCCGACCATCTCGTCGAGCCTTGCCGCGTAGAGCTCCGGATCCTTCACGTTCTCCGCCCGCTCGTACCGGTCTTCGTCCGGCCAGACCACGCGCGTGGTCGTGCCCGCGCCGCAGCCGACGATCGTCTGGAGCTCCTCCATGATGAGGATGTTGTAGAGCCCCTCGCGTCCCGGCCTGCACCAGCCGACGTTCTCAAGATTGCCGGCCATGTTCTTCTGGCGGTAAAGGTAATACGGCGAGAGCCCCATCTCCGTGCAGCATTCCGCCGCGAGCGAGACCATCCGGGAGGCGTCCCCGTAGGTCACCTCCGCGTAGTCCTCCTTCTTCGTGTTGAGCCTGGCGGCCCGCTTCAGGGCAAGGCTGTGGATCGTCACGTCGTCGGGGGCAAGGGCGCGGATGCCCTCCATGGTGCGTCGCACATCGTCCTCCGTTTCGTTCGGGAGCCCGACGATCAGGTCGGTGTTGATGTTGTCGAAGCCAAGGGCCCTGGCAAGCAGGAACTTTTCCCTGAACTCCTCCACCGTGTGCCTCCTGCCGATCAGGTCCAGGGTCTCCTGCTTCATGGTCTGCGGGTTGATGGAGATCCTGGTCACGCCGTGGCGCTTCAGCGCGAGGAGCTTGTCCTCCGTGATGCTGTCCGGGCGGCCGGCCTCGACCGTAAGCTCCTTCACGCGCGTCATGTCAAAGCAGGCTTCAAGCGCCGACAGGACACGGTCCAGCTGCGCCGCGGAAAGGCTGGTCGGCGTTCCCCCGCCCATGTAGACGGTCTCCGGCGGCCTTCCCTTCATGATCTCCGCGACGGCGCGGAGCTCCTTCTCCAGGGCGTCCAGGTACGTTTCCACCTTTTTGCCCGCGCGGCCGATCGCGTAGGAGGTAAAGGAACAGTAAAGGCAGGTCGTCGGGCAGAACGGGATGCCGACGTAAAGGCTCCAGCCGTCCTGAAGGTCCAGTCCCCTGACCGCCTGAAGCTCATGCGCCGCCGTGCGGACACAGAGCTCCGTCTTCTCCTCCGACATGAAATACCGCTCGCGGAAGTGCTGCTTCACCGTCTCCTCCGGAACGCCGTTCCGGAGCTCCGTAAGCGCAAGCTTCGTCGGGCGGATGCCGGTGAGCGTCCCCCAGGGGAGCGTACACCCGTTTTCCCCGGAAAGCGCAAGGTAGACCGCGCGCTTTAAGGCATTCTTTGTGTGAAGGCGGTCTGCGTATGCCGCGGAGTAGAACACCCGGGTGCGTCCGCCCGCCGGCGCGTCTTGTCCGCGCACGGTAAGCGAAAGCCTGAGGTATCCGAGCATCGTCCCCTCCGGCGCGTCCGGCGAGATCTCAAAGCCGCCGGCACACGAAAAAGCCGGTTCTCCGACCGGCTCAGCGTGAAATGAAATCATGGCATTCTCATCCGGGACGTGCGTGTAGCGCTCTCCCGGATAAAACGCCATGAACAGTTCCCTGACGTCCTGCTCAAACGGGACGCCGTCAAGAATCAGTGCGATCATAAAAAGCTTTCCCGCCGCCCGCCGCGGCGATGCATTGCTCAGACGGCAAGCGGGTTGTAGCGCCGTTCAAAGCCGATGGTCGTCTCCTCCATATGGCCCGGGAAAACGACGGTCCTGTCCGGAAGCTTGAAAAGCTTCTCGCGGACGGAATGACAGATATCCTCAAAGCAGCCGCCCGGCATGTCGAAGCGGCCGATGCTCTGCTGGAACAGCGTGTCCCCGGAGAACAGGATGCCCTCCGACGGCACATAGAAGCAGCAGGACCCTTCCGTGTGGCCGGGCGTCCAGATGACCTCCCACTCCGCGCCGAGAAGGGTGAACTTCTCTCCGTCGGTGAAGAAGCGGTCCGGGCGGATCTGGAGATTCTTCCGGAGGAAGCGCGCGTCCCCGTTCAGCACGGGGTCAAGGAGCGTTTCCTTCTCCTTGTCCAGCGCCCATACCGGGATATGGTAGAAGTCCCGGATCTCATCCGCCGCGGAGACGTGGTCAAAGTGCCCGTGGGTCAGGAGGATGAGGCTGGGCTTCAGCCCCTCCTTCGCGATGTACGCCTTGATCCTGCCGGCCTCGTCCGCCGGGTCTATGATCACGCACTCCTTCGTTTCCTTGTCGAACACATAATATACATTGGTCTGGATCGGTCCGAGGACCTTTCTTACGATCTCCATCTTGAGCCTCCCGGTTCAGTATTCTTTTCAGGCGTTCGCGTCAGCCCGTCGTGCGCTCGATGTCCACCACGCTCTCGACCTGGCGGAGCTTCTCGCTCAGGGAGCGGAGCTCATTCACTCCGCCGATATCAAAGGAAAGGATGACCGTCGCGATCCCCTGCTTGTTCGTCCTCGTGTTGATGCTCAGGATGTCGATGTTCCGCTCCGTGAAGATCTTTGAGATATCCACGAACAGGCCCACACGGTTCCTCGCGATGATCCGGATCTCCGTCCGGTACTTCGCCTCCTCGCCGTCCGGCACCTGCCACTCAGCAGGGATCAGGCGCCCCCGTTCCCCTTCGGGAAGCGAGATGATATTGAAGCAGTCGGTCCTGTGGATCGAGATACCGCGCCCGCGCGTCACGAAGCCGACGATCTCATCGCCCGGCACCGGCGCGCAGCACATGGAGAAACGGACCGCGAGATCGTGGATCCCCTTCACGACGATCCCGTTGCCGCTCTTCCTGACGGCGACCTCGGGCACGATCTTCTGCGCG
>CACXDR010000081.1 GCA_902766415.1 uncultured Lachnospiraceae bacterium | reverse complement strand
CGAAGCGTTCCTCCTCCGGGTCGTCAGCATCATCCTGAACTGCGACGACGACCACGACTGCGTCCTGAAGATCGGGGAATAGTTTGTTATAACCCGCCACTTGCATTCCTGTTGCGATAAAAAGCCTCCCCTGCGCATAAACGCGGGAGAGGCTTTCTTAATTATGTTCTGCTTCCCTTTTTTGACGGGACTTGCGGATCCTTACAGGATCTCCGATGCTTCCTCCGCTGTTCTGCGGATCCCGTGATTCCTGGAAGGAACCGCGTCCTCTGCCGGGTATCCCGTGGGAAATGCAGCGATCAGCTCATATCCCTCCATCTGCGGGAGGGATCTCTTCAGCTTCTCCTGGTCAAAAGAGCCCACCCAGGTCGTTCCGAGCCCCAGGTCATGGATCTCCAGCATCATTTGTGTCGCCGCGATCGAAGCATCCACATCAACAAAATGCCGGTTATCATATTTCGCGCGCTTCCAGGCCTTCCCGTCATCACCGCCGATCACAAAAACGACCTTCGCGCCGAAGCCGTACGCCGTCGTCTCATTAAACGCGGCAACCGCCTCCGGGCTCTTCAGTACCCAGATCTTAAACGGCTGATAGTTGCAGGCGGTGGGGGCGCAGATCCCCGCTTCAATGATCCGGCCGATCTTTTCGTCCTCCACGGGCCTGTCGGAAAACTTCCTTACAGAATAACGATCCTTCGCCAATGCCAGAAAATCTTTCATATTATGCCTCCCTATACAACTCCAGGATATGGCTTCATTATGACAGGATGGCGGAGGGACTGTCAAGGGCGGGCGGAGTCATGCGGTGCCCGGACGGAAAAAGCGGGACTTGAACTTACGTACCGCCGGGGTATTTCACAGGAACATTTCACACGAACATTTCCACCACGAACACGACTGCGCAGCAGGCGATCGCGACGATCATGAGGTCGCGGCCGGAGAGGGCGAGGGCGACGCCGACTGCGAGTGCCGCAAGGCCCGACCAGATGGTGGGCGTGTCGTTCATGATCGCCGGGAAGGTCATGACCGCAAGCGTCACGTACGGCACATAATAAAGGAAGGAACGGATGGTCCTGTTCCGGATCTGCTTCCGGATGAGCGTAAGCGGGATCACGCGGATCAGGTAGGTCGTGACGGCCATCACAAGAATATAGCCCCATATGGAATGCTTCATACAGCTCACGCCTCCTTTCCGCTGTCATAAGATCTGCCGGAAACCGTGTTTTGAGCGGCCTCCTCCGGTCCTTCGTTTCCGCCGTCCGCTTCATTGCCCGTGTTTCCTTCCACCTCCTCGTCGCGGGGGAAGAGGAGCGCCGCGCCGAGCGAGATCGCGACGGTGAGGATGATGATCCGGTTCCCTCCGGATACCGGCAGGATACCCCGGTCATTCGGGACCGAGAAGATCCAGCTTGCCAGCATGGAGAACGGGACCAGGCCCGCGAGGACGCGGTTCGTCCTTACCGGCGGGATGATGATCGCAAGGAACATGCCGTAGAGTCCGACGGAGAGGGCGCTTACGACGTCCGGCGGGAGGACGTTCCCCATGAGGACGCCGAGACCTGTGCCGGCGATCCAGCCGGGCCAGGACGTGGAGATGATCCCGTAGCCGTAGAAGGGGTCTACCATGCCGGGCTCGTTGATCTCAAGGCCGAAGATCTCGTCCGTGACGAAGTTCGCGAGGAGCATGCGGTGCAGGGTGGAAAGCTTCGGGTCCAGCTTCTGTGTGAGCGCGCAGGACATTAAGAGGTAACGCGCGTTGATGATCAGCTCCATGAGCGCGAGCTGCGTGTAGGTGCCGGCGGCAGCCGCGACGGTGACGCCGGCGAACTCGCCTGCGCTCGCGGTACAGACGGCGCTCATGACGGACGCCTGGAGCACACTGAAGCCGGCGTTGCGGGCCGCGATCCCGAGGGCAAAGGCGACGGCGAAATATCCGACGCCGATCGGCCAGCCGTTCTTCATGCCGCGGAGGAACTGGGCGCTTCTTTTCTGGTTCATGACAGGTCTCTTCCTTAATATATAAATTCTGTCCGGAGGCTGCCGGAGGCAGCTTTTTCTTGTATGCCGTTTCCGATTATACCGCCGGGGGGCTGAAAATCCAATAAAAAACCGCGCACGGATGCGCGGCTTTCGTTTCTGTATGAATGATCTTGACTGTCCGGTAATATCCCGCCGCCTGAAGAAGGGGCGGTGCCAGGAGATCAGTTCAGCTTGTAGACCTCGGCGTAGCGTACGCCGAACTCAAGACATGTGGAATGATCCTCAAAGAAGATGTCGATGTGGTTTCCTTTCACGCCGCCGCCGACATCCTCCGCGACGTACTCCTGTCCGTTGATCATGACGCGGGTGCCTGCCGGGATGACGCGCGGGTCCGTCGCGATCGTGTGATGCGGGGTAGCGGTCTTGCCGGAGCTGGTCATGCGTCCCCAGCCTTCTGAGCAGGAGTAGCACGGGCAGTACGCGGTAAGCTTGAACTTTCCAAGATCACTGGAGCTTCCCGAGGACGCGCTGCTTTCCTTCGCAGCGGCAGCCTTCTGTGCCTGCGCGGCATTCTGTTCTGCCGCGACCTTTTCCTGCTTCTTCAGCTCAAGCCACTCGCGGTCCATATCTTCGCGCTTGGCGATGAGCGTGTTCTGCGCGTCGATGCGCGCGTCCCGGATCTCCGGGATCTCGAGGAAATCGATCTCCGGGAGGACTTCCTCCTCGTTCATTTCCTCAACTGCTTCCTGATTTTCCTCTGCGGGGAGGGCCTGCTCCGCCTGAGCAGCCATGGTCTCCGGCTCTGTCGCTTCGATACCTGATTCATTCTGTCCTGCCGCGTAGGTCTTGACTGACCCCTCGATAAAGAACAGCGGGAAGAAAGCGAGGCTCAGAACCACAAGATATATGGATGCTTTCTTAAATGCCCTCAAAATGTTGAACATTCTTAACACCTCGTAATAAATATGTAACAATTTGACACAGACATAGTAACATAAAATTTTTGCCTGTCAAGAGAAAAATTCGAGAAAGTGGGAAAAAAGTGCAAAAAAAGCGGCTTTTTGGTGACCAAAGCCGCTTTTCAGGGTGACATAATATTTCGAAAGTATTAAATAGATGACATAAAAAAGAAATATGTAAACTGTGTCATTCCGCGAGATATACTTTTTTTCTCTGGAGACCGTGCCCGTCCGCCTCGGAACTGGTGTCGTAGTAGACGTCCACCCACTCGCCGCGGACGCCGGTATCCTCTACTGTGTAGATGATGTCGCTGTCCTCAAAGCGGATCCTGGTGCCCTTCGGAAGGACGGACCAGTCGGTCGATACCGTGTGCTGCGCGCGGGGCATGGACCCGTCCGCGCTCGCGTTCCCGCCCGGGTTATAGTAGCCGGTCGTGACGAACTCTCCGAGATATTCGCCGGCAGCGCCGTGCTCGACAAGCTCCTGCACGGAGGGCTGTGCCGCCGCTGCTGCTTCCTTCGCCGCTTCCTCAGCTGCCTGCTCCGCGCTGATCCCGAAGGACGGGCCGGAGACGGCGTCCGCAGCGGCCTGTTCCTCCGCCGTAACGATATTCGTGGCGGCAGCGCCCTTCTTCGTGACGCCGGCCCAGGCGGTGGATGCTGCCGTGGCCGCTATTATTAAGGAAAGAACTGTGAGACGGGCAAGCTTTTTCATAATGGGCTCCTTTCGGGGCTGTCCGGTCCGGGAGCATAGGCCCGGGCCGCTTTTTGTTTAAATGTTAAGCAATTGTTACATTAAAGATACAATACGAAGAAATAATGTCAAAGTCAAGGAAACCACGGGATGTTTAAGGGATTCGTAAGCTTACTTGTGAAAAAAATGTGATTCGGGGCGCAAACCGGTTGACAAAGACGTTGACGGGGGATATATTATGCAATGAAAGTATTAGCACTCGAAATCAAAGAGTGCTAATAAGCGGAAAGGGGGGCGCTCATGGAGCTCGACGAGAGGAAGATCACGATCCTCAAAGCCGTGATCAGGAATTATATGGAGACCGGCGAGCCGGTGGGCTCCAGGACGATCTCGAAGCTCCCGGAGGTCTCCTTAAGCAGCGCGACCATCCGGAACGAGATGTGCGACCTTGAAGACATGGGGTATCTGATCCAGCCCCACACATCCGCGGGACGCATTCCTTCCGACAAGGGCTACCGCTTCTATGTGGATGAGATCCTGAAGGAAAAGCAGACGGAGGTCCAGGAGTACAAGGACCTTATGCTGCAGCGGGTGGACCGGCTGGAGCTCGTGCTGAAGCGCATGGCAAAGCTGATCGCCGCCAACACGAACTACACGGCGCTCATCAGCGGACCCAGCGCCCACAAGGCGAAGATCAAGCTCGTGCAGCTGTCAAGGATGGACGAGAGACGGCTCCTGGTCGTCATCGTCGTCGAAGGAAACATCATCTCGAACAGGATCATCTCCGTGGAGAACGAGCTCACGGACGCGGATCTCCTGAACCTGAACATCCTTCTGAACACGAGCCTTTCGGGTCTGTCGATCAACGAGATCAACCTCGACGTGATCCGGCGCCTGAAGGAGGACGCCGGCACGCACCGCGACCTGGTGGAGAGCATCCTGAACGAGCTCGCGGAGTCGTTCCGCGACGACGAGGACCTGCAGATCTACACGAGCGGCGCGACCAACATCTTCAAGTATCCGGAGCTTACGGACAGCGAAAACGCGAGCCGCCTCATCGATACGCTGGAGGAGAAGGACGAGCTGAAGAAGATCATCCGCAACGTGAACCAGATGGAGGACGCGGACCACGACGGCATCCAGGTATTCATCGGCGAGGAGTCGCCGGTGCCGAACATGAACGACTGCAGCATGGTGACCGCCAACTACGATCTCGGCGGAGGCCTGCGCGGAACCATCGGCATCGTCGGGCCGAAGCGCATGAATTACGAGAAGGTCCTTTCCACGCTGCGCACCATGATGAACCAGCTGGACGAGACGTTCGGGCGTATCCCGGGCGGCGGGTCTCTGGATGAAACGTTCGGGGACGGACCGGACACCGGAAATTAGCAGTATGAACTGAAAGGAAAAGCTTTGACAATTCTGGGAACCAGTGAATATACGGTGGACAGTGACATGAAAGAATTTTACGAAAACGAAGCGGACAATGTGATCAGGAATTCCGGATACGGAGACGCGGATCAGACAGAAGCCGCGGAGAACGCCGCGGAAGAGACCGGGGCGGAGGCTGCGGAGCAGGCTGAAGCGGCCCGGGAAGGAACGGAGCCTGAATACGCGGAGGCCGAGGCGGAGAGCGCCGGACAGGCGGAGGACGCCGAGGGCTACGAGTGGAAGGCAGGCGAGGAGGCAGCTGCCGCGAAGGCAGCCGCAGCCGCGGAGGAGCTCATGAAGGAGGAAGCAGCCGCGGAGGAAGAGACCTCGAAGAAGGACCCGAAGGACCGCGAGATCGCGGACCTCAAGGACCGCCTTACAAGGAACCTCGCGGAGTTCGACAACTACAGGAAGCGGACGGACAAGGAAAAGGCAGCCATGTTCGATCTTGGCGCGAAGCACATCCTTGAAAAGCTTCTCCCGGTAGTGGACAATTTCGAGCGCGCCATCCAGGCAGCGCCCGCTGACACGGAGAATACGGCACTGAAGGGCTACGCGGAGGGCATGGAAATGATCTACCGCCAGCTTCTGAAGGAGCTGGAGGATGCCGGCGTCAGGGCGATGGACTGCAAGGGGCAGCCGTTCGACCCGAATCTGCACAACGCGGTCATGCACATCGAGGACGAGAGCCTCGGCGAGAACGTGATCGCGATGGAGCTCCAGAAGGGCTATATGTATAAGGAACAGGTCCTGAGACACGCGATGGTTCAGGTAGCAAACTGACATCCGGACCTTTTTAAAACAACAATATATTCTCAATTTCAGATACAGATCAGGAGGTAACATATATGAGCAAGATCATCGGCATCGACCTTGGTACGACCAACAGCTGTGTAGCAGTTATGGAGGGCGGAAAGCCCGTCGTCATCCCGAACAGCGAGGGCTCCAGAACGACCCCGTCTGTCGTGGCATTCACGAAGACCGGCGAGCGTCTCGTCGGCGAGCCGGCCAAGCGCCAGGCTGTGACCAACGCGGAGAAGACCATCTCCTCCATCAAGCGCCATATGGGCGAGACCTACCGCGTCAACATCGACGGCAAGTCCTACACCCCGCAGGTCATCTCTTCCATGATCCTGCAGAAGCTCAAGGCGGACGCGGAGGCCTATCTCGGCGAGAAGG
>CACXDR010000080.1 GCA_902766415.1 uncultured Lachnospiraceae bacterium | reverse complement strand
TCGCCCTCCGCAACGAGGAAGGTGTGCCGCATGGGCGTGTACGAAATGCTCCGCGCGCGGATCCCGTTCGCTTTCCGGAACTCCGCCGCCACGATGGTGCCGATGCTCTTCGAAATAAACAGGATCTCCGTGTACGAGCCCCAGTCCACGTCCGAAAGGATCTCCCGCGCCTCCGCTGCCGCGCTGTCGAACGCCGCCTGCATCTTCGCGGCGTCGCCCCGCATGTTCTTCGGGAAGTTCCCGTAGCTTACGCGGCGGATCTCGTAGCCCCGCTTTTCCGCAAGCTTCGCGGCAAAATAAAGAAGCGGCCGGTCAAAGGTGTAGCCGACCCCCGGAAAAAGGACCGCAATTTTCTTCGCATGAAGCATTTTTCTGTCTTCCATCATTTTCCTGTCCTCCTGCCTCTTTTTTATCATCCGCGGCCGTCCCTGTAAACCTTGCCTCCTGTATTTTACAGGCGCGCCCCTTCCGGTCCCGGGCCTTCCGCATTTTCCGGGCGCATTTTCCGATTCCATGGTACAATAGTGCTGCATGCGGGAGCATTTCCCGCGTCCGGCGGTACGACCGCCCGCCTTCAGGGAGCTTCAGGAGGACAGGCTGTATGGAATACATTAAAAAAGGAAAAGAACGCACAAAGGAAGATCTTTCCAATCTCCGGAAGACTGTTTCCGGGATCATCGACAACGTCATCGAGAACGGCGACAAGGCACTCAGGGAGTACAGCGAACGGTTCGACGGCTTCGTCCGCGCGTCCGTCCGCGTAAGCCGTGAGGAGATCGACGCCGCGTACAGAAAGGTCACGGAGGAAGAGCTCCGCGACATGAAGGACGCGCTCGCGAACATCCGCGCCTTCGCGGAAGCGCAGCGCGCCACCATCACGGACATCGAGGACTTCGAGCCGCGGCCCGGGATCCATCTCGGGCACCGGGTCATGCCCGTCGCGTCCTGCATGTGCTACGTCCCGGGAGGTCGCTTCCCGCTCTACTCCTCCGCCATGATGCTGGTCGCCCCGGCGAAGGCGGCAGGCGTGAAGCGGATCGCGGCCTGCTCTCCCGTCGTCCACGGCACCGGGGACATCAACCCCAGGACGCTCGTCGCGATGGACCTTGCCGGCGCGGATGAGATCTACGCTGTCGGCGGCGCGCAGGCGATCGCGGCCTTCGCGTACGGCACCGAAAGCATCTGCCCGGTCGATGTGATCGTGGGCCCGGGCAACCAGTTCGTCGCGGAGGCGAAGCGCCAGTGCTACGGCCAGGTCGGCATCGACTTCGTCGCCGGCCCGAGCGAGGTCCTGGTGATTGCCGACGGCAGTGCGGACCCGAAGGCGCTCGCGGCGGACCTTCTCGCGCAGTGCGAGCACGACCCGAACGCGAAGGGCATCCTGCTCGCGACGGAGCGGGAGCTCGCAGACAAGGTCATCGCCGCCGTGGAGGCGGAGCTTTCCTGGCTCCCCACCGCCGGTATAGCCCGCCAGTCCTGGGATACCTACGGCGAGGTCGTGGTCCTCGACAGTATCGACGAAGCGGTCGATACCGCGAACAGCTACGCCCCGGAGCACCTTGAGGTGAATGTGAAGGATCCGGAGCTCCTGGTCCCGCGGCTCACCAATTACGGCTCGCTCTTCCTCGGGGCCAATACCGCCGAGGTCTTCGGCGACTACGCTTCCGGCACGAACCACACCCTGCCCACGGTCAGGGCCGCGCGCTACACGGGCGGCGTCTACGTCGGCACGTTCTTAAAGACCTGCACGCACCAGAGCATGACCCCGGAGGCATCCCGCGCGCTCGCCCCGCTCGTCGAGCGGATGGCGAAGGGCGAAGGCCTCGAAGGGCACGCGTTCGCCGCAAGCTGCAGGAAATGACCCGCACCCCTGACAGCAAGTGCCCCGCACTTGAAGTGACCCCTGCGCCGGCATCACCCGCGGGTGATGCTCCTGCCTGCCGCTTTGCCGGCCGGCTGAAAGGAGGCTTCCCGTGTTTTTCTTCCGGAAAAAGGAAAAAACGCCGCGGACCCCGGTCGCGTACGACCACGCGCGGCTGAAGCCCGCCATCCGCAGCAGCATATGCACCGGGGAACGGGTCGCCGGCTTCCAGGACCTTGAGACCGGCACCTTCCGCGAGATCCAGCTGCTGCGGTCCGACAGTGACCTTGAGGAATTTCTCCAGACCTACGGCCTCCGGAAGGAGGACGTACCGATCATTTACTGAATCAAAACGAACAGCCGCGCTTATTCAGCGCGGCTGTTTCCTGTCAGATAGTCGATCCATATTCCCGGCTGCACATTGTACACGAACACATGGAAGCAGAGGCCTTTGCCCCGGTCCTCCACGGACCACGCCTCCATCTCCACGCCGCGCGCCAGCCGCTCGTTTCCCCTGAAATACGGCGTGACACGGTACAGGACGCGGCCGTCCGACCGTTCCAGGTACCGGGCGGTCATGATCTCGTACGGGAGCATTCCCTCCGTGTTCATGTACCGCGTGCCCGTGATGAGGCTCCGCTCGTCGCCCTCGTGCCCGGTCAGCGCGTAGGCGATCAGGTGGCAGCGGTTATAAAGGTACGGCGGGTCCGCGTCCACGATCTCCGGGTACTTTTCCTGGACCCATCCCGTCGGGCGGATGCCCGGGGTGCTGCCCCGCTTTTCCGACGGCATCATCCCGCGGGACAGAAGGGCAGCGGCAGGTCCGCATCGGCCCAGGAGGTCCGGCTCGCTGTACGTCTCCCCCGTGATGCTCCGGAGGTCCTCCTCCGTAAAGCCGGGGACTCCGCCGTTCAGCTCGATCACCGGCTCCCCGGCATAGTCCGGGATGCTTTCCGGCGAAAGGACCGTCACGCTCCCCGCAAGGCCCCCGCTGCCGCCCTCCGGCACCCGGCCGGCGCCGCGGAGGGCAAGAAGCTCCCGCCCGGCAAAAAGGACCGCCAGGCAGAGAAGTATGAGCACGAAGGGCAGGGAGGATCTCCCCCTGCCCCGGTATTTTCTGTATCCCGTAATGCTTCCTCCTGTCAGACGCCGAAAACCGCCCGGGCGCGGTGCATACCCCCGGCTGTCATGTCTCCCGCAAGGCACAGGGCATGCTTCATACCGCAGTGTCTCCCGCCCGGCTTAAACGATCGTGTACCCCGCGGCCCCGAGCGCAGCCATGGCCCGCCCGAAATTCTCTTCCTTCACCAGGATGTAATCCGTATTGAAGGTGGAGACGGCAAAGATCCCGATCCCGTTCTCCGCCAGCACGCCGGACAGCTTCGACAGGATCCCGATCAGGGAAAAGTCCAGCACGCCC
>CACXDR010000079.1 GCA_902766415.1 uncultured Lachnospiraceae bacterium | reverse complement strand
GTCCTCCTTGCTGACGATCTTTTCAATAGCTTCCCTGATCATTGTCCTTCCTCCTTTTTCATAAATCTGGCCGGCATTCCGGGCGCGAGCGCCCGCCGGTCGTAAGACACTTCCTGCGCCATGCCGGCAGGTTCGCGTCCTCCGGACGCTCACTGCCGCGGCATTCGCCGTATGCTCACAGCCTGTCTTTCGACCTTCCGGGCGCGAGCGCCCGCCGGTCGTAAGACAGGCTGTGAGCGCATGGCTCATTGCTTCGCACAAAAAAATCCCTGGCAGGAGAGTTTTCTCTCCTGCCAGGGACGAATAAACTTCTATCCGCGGTGCCACCCTGATTTACGGCCTGCGCCGTACACTTTGCGGGATACCATCATATCCCCGGCAACTCACGTATGCCCTCACGTCGCGGAATACTCGGAAGCCCTTTCCCCGCGCCCTCAGCGGTCCATTTGAAGAACTGGGTTCCGCCTGCTTCTCAGCACCGCAGGCTCTCTGTGGGACCATGATCAACGTTATCTCCGCTTCAACGGTTTAATTTATCAGTAAATTAACACGACGGTATACTATTGTCAAGCATTTCCTCTTCTGTCGCCTATGGCGACGAACAGCACCGCGGAAAGCACGAGAAGGATCCCGGCGACGATCCTCCCGGTGAGCGGGTCATGGTAGAGAAGGAAGCTCATGACGACGCTCGTGACCGGCTCGAGCATGTTGACGAACGCTGCGACGGACGCCCCGACCTCCCGGATCCCGCGGTTGATGAGATAGTAGGCCGCAAGGCTCCCGAGACCGCCGAGGATCTGCACCAGCAGCGCGCCTTTCCCGCCGGAGACCGAAAGCCATTCGCCCCGGGAAAGGCAGGCGAACACCAGCACCGTGCCGAGGGCGCACCAGAAGAGCTTCACGGTCTGCGGATACTGTCCCGCCGAGCCGACGTCGTTGTAGATGATATAGGCCGCGTAGGTCGTGGCGGAAAGCAGCGCGAACACGACCCCGCCGAAGCGGATCCCGCCGCCGCCCGGTCCCGAGATGAGGATCATCCCGGAGATCGAGGCCGCCACTGCAAGGAGCCTGAAGATCCCTGCCCTCTGGCGGAAGAACACGATCATGAAGACCGACACGATGGTCGGGTACAGGAAATGGAGGACCGTCGCGAGCCCCGCCGGGATCATACTGATCGCGGAGACGAGAAACCAGCTTGTCCCGCCCATGCCGAGCGCGCCCACCACCATGAGCCGCAGCGCGTCCCGCGGCGGGATCTTCAGGGAGGCTCCGGACATAATGCTTCCGATGATCCCGCCGAGCATGATGATGGTCTGCGTCCGCGTCGTGATGAGTGCCGGGGACGAGCCCGTGAGAACAAGATATTTGCTCGCGCTCGGAATGATCCCGAAAATCAGCGAAGCACCGATAACGTACATGATCCCTTTTAACATGCTGATCCCTTCGCGGGTCCTCTCCCCCGCCCTTTTCCGCGTCCTGAATGTCTGAATATTTCAAATGTTCCAGAACAATACTTTACCATACGCCCGCTTTTTCTGTCCATTGTTCCCGGAGCTCCTGGAGTGTGAGCGGCGTTCCTGTTTTTGCGAGATAATGCTCCGCCGCGAGCGCGTCCGTGTAATCATCAAGCCAGTACACCTCCGTGCGGCCGTTCCCGAAGTGGCTGACCAGGGGGATCATGCGGAACTCCGCGATCTTTGCCTCCGGCCCGCTGCTCCGGATCACGAGCTCTGCCGCGGCGCCGGTCACCGTGCGGGGATCCGTCTGGTTCGACATGAAATTCCCGAGGCTCCAGAACACGACGCCCTCGTTTCCCTCCGGCGTCCGGAGACGCTCCGCGCCCTGCACCACATGGCTGTGGGAGCAGATCACCGCGGCAGCGCCGGCATCGACCGCCAGGGCCGCCATACGGCGCTGCTCTTCCGTCGGCTCTCCGGCGTACTCCTCCCCGATATGGAGGAATACGAGGACGATGTCGGCAGCCTCCACGGCGTCCCGGACCTGGCATGCAAGGCGCGTCCCGTCCTCTGTCAGGTCCACGCGGTAAGCATCCGCCGGCGCCGGGTCGTTGCCGTTCAGGCCGTAGGTATAGTTCAGCATGGCGATCCGGATCCCGTTCCTGGTAAGCACGGGGATACGCTCCCGCTCCTCCTCCGAATCATGGAGCCCCAGGACCAGGATCTCCGGGTGCTTTTCCTTCCAGAAGGAAAGCGTCGCGCCGATCCCCTTCGCGCCGCGGTCCATGCAGTGGTTCGTTGCCCCGAGGACCACGTCGAAGCCCGCGTCCGCGAGCGCGTCCCCCATGGCCTCCGGCGTCGCGAACGCGGGAAAGCTGCTCCGGTCCGCAGGGTCCCGCGTGAAGATGGTCTCCTGGTTCACGACCGCGATGTCGTACGCGGAGATCCGTTCCTTCACGTGCCGGTAGACGGGCGTAAAGTCAAAGTC
>CACXDR010000078.1 GCA_902766415.1 uncultured Lachnospiraceae bacterium | reverse complement strand
GCCTTCTTCAGGCCGGCGCGCTGCAGAAGCATCACCGCGACGAAAACCAGGAGGCCTGCCGCGTCCGTCACCGTGCCGGGGATCATCATGCAGAGGCCGCCGGCGATCATGACCGCGCGGACCGGGAGCATGATCGGCTTGTAGAGATAGCCGTTCAGCGCCGCGGCAACAAGGAAGAGGCCGAGGAGCGAGGTGATGATGATCTGCACCACCTGCATGAGCACCGCCGCGCCCCCGGCGCCCTCCGCGAACTCAAAGAGCATCGACGGGCTGAAGGCAAAGATGTACGGCACCACGAACGCCGCGATGGCAAGACGCGTCGCGTTGAACGCGGTCTTCATGGGCGGCGCCTTCGCGATCGCGCTGCCCGCGTACGCGGCGAGGGCGACCGGCGGGGTGATATCCGCGACGATGCCGAAGTAGAATACGAAGAAGTGCGCGCAGACACGCGGGATGCCGATCTGCGGGCTCATGAGGATGGGCGCGCAGGTCGCTGCCATGATGCAGTAGTTCGCGGTCGTCGGGACGCCCATTCCGAGAATGATGCAGCAGATCATGGTCAGGAAGAGGGCGATGATCGCGCGTCCGCCGGAAATGTTGACGATCAGGGTGATGAGCCGCGACGCAAGTCCCGTGGACGTGATGCAGCCCGCGACCAGGCCTGCCATGGCGCGGGCGACGGCGACCGTGATGGTCCCCTTTCCGCCCGCCTCAAGCGCGTCGAGGATCTTCGGGATACTGATGCGGTCGTCCTTGTTCAGGAGGCCTACCAGGATCGTGATGCCGATCGCGACAGTCGCCGAGAACTGCATGGTATACATATTGGTAGAAACGAGCACGACGAGGACCACCAGCGGGGTAAGGAGGTAGATCTTCGGAAGGAGCTTCCCGAGCTTCGGGAGCTCATCCTTCGGGATGCCCTTCAGTCCCAGCTTCTTCGCCTCAAGATGGACGGCGATGTAGATGCCGGTGAAATAAAGGATCGCCGGAAGGATGGCCTTCAGCGCGACCTGCGCGTACGGGATGCCCATGTACTCCGCCATCAGGAAGGCTGCCGCGCCCATGATCGGCGGCATGATCTGCCCGCCCGTGGAAGCCGCCGCCTCGACCGCGCCGGCGAATTCCGGCTTGTATCCGGTCTTCTTCATCATCGGGATCGTGATGGACCCGGTGGTGACGGTATTGCCGACCGACGAGCCGGACACCATGCCGCAGAGGGCCGAGGAGATGACCGCGACCTTCGCGGGACCGCCTGCCGACGCGCCCGCGGCGCAGTTGGCAAGGTCGATGAAGAAGGTGGATATGCCCGTCCGTTCAAGGAAGGCGCCGAAGATGATGAACACGACGATGTACTTCGCGCAGACGTTGATCGGCGTGTTCATAAGGCCGGTCGTCGTGTAGAAGAGGTCGTAGACGACCTTTCCGAAACGCACGGTCGAGAAGGTATACGCGAGCAGGGAGCCGACGACGCAGAGGATCGGGATGCCGACGCATCTCCGGCAGAGCTCCATCAGCGTGAGCACGGATACGACCGCGATCACGACGTGGAACGGATCCCTCGTGACGCGCGTCGCGAGCCTGATGATCGACTGGGCATTCGCCGCGAAATAAAAGAAGGGCAGCGACCCTGCGACCATGAGGATGATATCGTACCACGGGAGGCTGTTGACCTTCACCGTGCCTTTCCTGATGGGATAATGCAGGTATCCCAGGATCAGGATGAGCCCGAGGAAGATGTTCAGCTTCACCTCAGGCATGGCCGTGCTGAACAGCGTGACATAGATGCAGTAGAGCGAAAACATGATGGAAAGCGCGCGCACGACGTTCTTTGGCGCTCCTTCCCAGACACGCGTGTTGGACTCGCGGTCGTACTTTTTCATTACGGCCTCGACGTCCTCCGCAGTACCGGTCGAAATATCCGGCGCTTCCTGCGTTTCCGGGGCGGCTGACTGCATGTCCCGCTTTAGTTCTTCATTTGAAGCCATGGAGATCTCCTTTCAGAAAACATAAAACGCCGCGGCAGAGTATAGAGCTGCTCTGCCGCGGACAGAAGCCTGCGTCCTCAGGGGAACCGCTGCAGTACCGGAATTACTTGCCCGGGACCGTGATTCCCTTTTCTTCGAAGAACTTCACTGCACCCGGGTGATACGGGACAGCTGTGATGGAGGAAGCAAAGACAAGGTCAAGCTCCGCGCCCTTCGCGTGTGCCTCGGTGATCGCCGGGATGTTCTCGTAAACGCCTGCAAGGAAATTGTAGACGTCAACATCGGAAACATCGTTGTTCGCGATAACGACTGCGCCGACCGCGACGGTACGGATATCCTTCTCGGTTCCGTAAGCATCCTTCGGGATGACGTTCTCGCTGTAGTACGGGGAACCCGCCAGCAGCTTCTCGATGTGCTCTTTGTCAAGCTCGACAAGGTGGACCGGCTTGGTCGCCGCGAGGGACGTAACAGCGGTGGTCGGAGCGCCGGCGACGATGAATGCCGCGTCGATCTTGCCGTCCTGCAGGGCCTCGGTGGAATCGCCGAAGGACTGGTAGGTCGGGTTGATGTCAGCCTCGGTCATGTCATATGCGCCGAGGACGTCGATCGCGTTGAAGTAAACGCCGGAGCCTGCGGCACCGATGGAGACGTTCTTGCCCTTCAGGTCAGCGACCGTCTTGATCTCCGGATCAAGCGTGATGATCTGGACCTGCTCCATGTAAAGCGCGCCGACGGTGGAGAAGCTGTCGATCTTGCCCGTGTCCTCGAAGAGGCGGGTGCCCTCATAAGCATACGCCATGACGTCCGACTGCACGAAGCCGATCTGCGCGTCGCCCATCTGCAGCGCTTCGATGTTCGCAGCGGAACCGCCGGAGGTGATCGCCGTGACCGTGGTGCTGGTGGTCTCGCTGATCTTGCCCGCAAGGACGCCGCCGAAGCCGTAGTAGGTTCCCTGGTCGCCGCCGGTGGTGAAGGTCAGGCTGGTGCCGCCCTCCATGCCGATGCCGCCTGCTGCCGCAGCCGCCTGTG
>CACXDR010000077.1 GCA_902766415.1 uncultured Lachnospiraceae bacterium | reverse complement strand
ATCCGGCCGGACAGAAACCCGCGAAAGACCCGGCCGGGGATTCAGGAATACGATATGAGCCGGAGGCTTTCCGTGAAGCCGCAGCGCCGGTAGAGACGCACCGCGGGAACATTGTCCCCGGAGACATGCACCAGGACGCGGAGGAAGCCGTCCCTTTTCAGGCGGCGGAGCATGGCCGGAAGGACGCGGGACCCGGTGCCCGCGCCGCGCAGCTCCTCCGGGACCTCGACGCCGAAAACGTAGGCGGCGCGGTCCGCCCGTGGCAGGACCAGAAGGGAGAGGAGCAGCGTCCCGCCGGACCGCGCCTCGTAGAGGACGGAGGTATCCTCCGGGTCCGCGGAGGGGAAGGCATGGATCCGGAAGGCGTCCTGCCTGTCTCCGGGGATCCCGCTTCCGCGGAGCGTCCGCTCCATCAGGAGATCCTCCGCGCAGGGCTTAAGGCCAAGGGCTTCCGCTGCCGCAGGGGCGTTCCCGCAGAACTGGTCGGCGGTAAAGACAAGCCGGGCGCCGGCCGTACCGCGCGCCTCCCGGACCAGCTGCCGGAAAAAGCCTCTTCTCCGGTACGAGGGGTGCGTGAAGGCGAGCGCCTCCGGGGTCCCGTCTCCCGACGGGCAGAGGACCAGCGCGGCGGCCAGGCGGCGGCCGGAATAAAGCAGGAGGAAGACGGCATCGTCCGCGCCGGACGGAAGGGTCATCGTAAAGGGCTCCGCCTCCCGGCAGCGGGCGACAAGGCGGAGAAGCGACTTTTTTTCCGCGCCGGAAAGGACGTCCGCGCGCTTTATTTTAATGGTAGGATGTTCGTTCATAGAGTGTTCCCTGCCCCCCGGGATTTTCGGTAAGTGTGTACAATTGCCCGGAATGTCCCTATCCTTTATAATAATAAGTACTATACATCAGCCAAAATACCAGGCGCAACCCATGAATAACAGGAGGACAGCATGATATCAAAACTGATCGGGAAGATCCTGAAGACCAAGGCGCCCATCTGCGTCGGGCTTGACCCGATGCTTTCTTATATCCCGGCGGCTCTGATCGACCGGGCGTTCCAGGAGAAGGGCGAGACGCCGGAGGGCGCGGCGGAGGCGGTATGGCTTTTCAACAAGGCGATCGTCGACGCGACCTGCGACCTCATTCCTTCTGTCAAGCCGCAGATCGCCATGTACGAGCAGTTCGGGATCCCCGGCCTTGCCGTCTATGAGAGGACCGTCCGGTACTGCCAGGACAAGGGTCTCATCGTGATCGGCGACGCGAAGCGCGGCGACATCGGCTCAACCTCGGCGGCCTACGCGGCGGGCCATCTCGGGAAGGTGAAGATCGGCGGAGGCCTGTTCCAGGGCTTCGGCACCGACATGGTCACGGTGAACCCGTATCTCGGGACGGACGGCGTGAAGCCCTTCGTGGACGCCTGCAACGAGTTCGACAAGGGCATCTTCGTGCTTGTCAAGACGAGCAACCCCTCGAGCGGGGAGTTCCAGGACAGGAAGATCGACGGACGGCCGCTTTATGAGCTGGTCGCGGACAAGGTCATGGAGTGGGGCGCCATGAGCATGGACGGCGAATGGTCCAACGTCGGCGCGGTCGTCGGCGCGACCTACCCGCAGATGATCGCGGAGCTCAGGCAGCTTATGCCGCGCACTTTCTTCCTGGTGCCGGGCTACGGCGCCCAGGGCGGCACCGCGGAGGACCTGAAGCTCGCGTTCGACAAGGACGGGATCGGCGCGGTGGTCAATTCCTCGCGCGGAATCATCGCGGCATACAAGAAGGACAGCTACAGGAAGTTCGGCGAGGAGCATTTCGCCGAGGCTTCCCGGCAGGCGGTCATCGACATGATCGCTGACATCGGGAGCGTTCTCTGACAGAGGGCAGGGGACCCTTCCGGGACCGCGCCTTAAGGCAGGTGCGGATAAGGAGGTACGGTATGGCGAAATACAGGATCCCTGCGGTCGTCGTGCGGCAGGCACAGGTTGCTCCCGGGATCTTTGACCTGAGGCTTTTTGCCCCGGAGATCGCGAAGGAAGCGTGCCCCGGGCAGTTCGTGAACGTCTGGGTCAACGACCGCGCGAAGCTTCTGCCGCGGCCCATCAGCCTCTGCGGGATCGACCGGGCGAACGGCGTTCTGAGGCTTGTCTACCGGGTGACCGGGGAGCGTTCGGGAAGCGTGGAGTACGTTTCCTATGACCGCGGGGCGGAGGAAAACGAGTACAGGATCACGGGGGAGACCACGGGCACGGAGGAGCTTATGACCTACGGGCGCGGCGTGCGGCTCATGGTGCTCGGACCGCTCGGGAACGGGTTCCCGACGGATCTTGAGGACTGCTGCGTGATCGGCGGGGGCATCGGGATCCCGCCGCTCCTGGAGACGCTGAAGCACCTGAAGGGGAATACCTGCGCGGTGCT
>CACXDR010000076.1 GCA_902766415.1 uncultured Lachnospiraceae bacterium | reverse complement strand
CCCGACCGCTTCAATGCGGTGCAGGCGGATTTCGCGGCCGGGCGCGTCTCGGCGAAGAATCTCGCGAACCGCCAGAAGGCGGTGTTCCTGGACCGCGACGGCACGATCAACACCTACGTCGGCTTCCTGAGGAAGCCGGAGCAGCTGACGCTCCTTCCCGGGACCGCGGAGGCGGTGCGGCGGATCAACGCGTCAGGGTATCTGTGCATCGTCGTGACGAACCAGCCCGTGATCGCGCGGGGCGAGGTCACGGTCCCTGAGCTCGAAACGATCCACAACCGCATGGAGACCCTTCTCGGGCTTGAAGGCGCCTATGTTGACGCCATCTACTACTGCCCGCATCACCCGCACAAGGGGTACGCGGGGGAGATCCCGGAGCTTAAGATCGAGTGCGGCTGCCGGAAGCCGAAGCCCGGCATGCTCTTAAAGGCAGCGGAGGACTTCAACATCGACCTCGCGCGCAGCTGGATGGTCGGAGACGGGGAAAATGATATCGGCGCCGGAAGGAATGCCGGCACCCGCACCTGCCTGCTCGGCGAGGGCGATTTCGGCCAGGACATGACGGAAAAAAGCCTCCTCGCGTTTACGGAGAAGGCTCTTTCAGAGTAATTATTCAAAAGTGATATCTGCCGCCGCCGGTAAGCTTTCCGGCGGCGGTGTTTTTGTCCGCAGGCAGTCTTCCGGGCCAGGCGTTATTCCTGCGCAAGCCGCCTTCCCATCAGGACGCCCATGATCGAAGCCATCATGAGGCCGCGGGTCCAGCCGGAGCTGTCGCCCAGGCAGTGGAGGCCCTTAAGGCTCGTGTTGAAGTCCGCGTCCATCCTGACGCGGTTCGAGTAGAACTTCAGCTCCGGGGAATAAAGCAGCGTCTCGTAGGCCGCGAAGCCCGGGACCACGTAGTCCATGGCCTTGATGAAGTTGATGATGTTCACCATGGAGCGGTAGGGCATGGCTGCGGTGATGTCGCCCGCGACCGCGTCCGGCAGCGTGGGGCGCAGGTTCGACTGCGCGAGCTCCTTCTGCCAGGTACGCTTCCCGTCCAAAATGTCCCCGAAGCGCTGCACGAGGATCTGCCCGTTCGCGAGCATGTTGGTGAGCTCGCCGACCTTCTGCGCGTACGCGATCGGCTGGTTGAACGGGACGCTGAAGTTGTGCGAGCAGAGGATGGAGAGATTCGTGTTGTCGCTCTTCAGGTCCTTGTAGGAGTGCCCGTTCACGACGGCGAGATTGTTGTCGTAGTTCTCCTGGCTCACGAACCCGCCGGGGTTCTGGCAGAAGGTGCGCACCTTGTTCTTGAAGGGCTTCGGGTAGCCCACGAGCTTCGACTCGTAAAGCACGCGGTTCACGGTCTCCATGATCTCGTTCCGGACCTCGACGCGGACACCGATATCGACGGTGCCGGGCGCGTGGGCGATGCCGTGCTCCGCGCAGAGCTTTTCCAGCCAGTCGGCGCCGCGGCGGCCGGTCGCGACCACGGTGCGGTCCGCGTGGATCTCCTTTTCCTGCCCTTTGTCGCAGATGATCACGCCCTTGCAGACGCTGTCCTCGAGAATCAGGTTCCGGCACTCGCAGCCGAACAGGATCTCGACGCCGTGCTCAAGGAGCCACTGCTCGATCCGGAAGTAAATGTCCTGCGCCTTCTCGGTGCCCATGTGGCGGATGGGGCAGTCCACGAGCTTCAGGCCCGCGTGGATGGCGCGGCGGCGGATCTCCTTCCGCTCCGCCTCGTTCCCGAGGCCCTCGATGCGGGTGTCCGCGCCGAACTCAAGATAGATCCCGTCTGTGTAGTCGATGGTCTCCTGGGCCTTCTCCTCGCCGATGAGCGACGGAAGGTCGCCGCCGACCTCGTAGCTTAAGGAAAGCTTTCCGTCGGAAAATGCTCCCGCGCCCGAAAAGCCCGTCGTGATGTGGCAGTAGGGCTTGCAGCTTACGCATTTTCCTGTTTCACCCTTCGGGCAGTGCCGTTTTTCAACGGGCTGTCCTTTTTCGACCATGATGATTTTTTTCGTGCTGCCGAGGCGGAGCATTTCAAGTGCGGTGAAGATACCTGCCGGCCCCGCGCCGACGATGACCAGATCTGCTTTCATAGTTTAAAACACCTTTCGCTGCCGTTAAGGCTTTTTTTCCGGGCCTCCGGGCCCCGTCTGCAGGATATCATACCATAACTCCTGCAAAACGTCACACCAGGCTGCGCAAAAACACGCCGGGCTGCGCAAAAACACGCCGGGCTGCAGGAGGAGGGTCCTTCCGGCTGGAATAATTCCGCCGGAAAGCTCCCGCACCGCAGGTTCTTCCGCTATAATAACAGGTGGAAGGACCGGATCCTTTTTACATGCGGAAGCGGCGGAGACGCCGCGGACGGGAGGACGCTATGGCAGAGATGGATTTTTATTCGGAATACCGTTCCAAGCTTCGCACGCCGGAGGAGGCGGTCAGGATCGTGAAGAGCGGCGACTGGGTCGACTACATGACCTGCGTCACCATGCCTGTGCTGCTCGACAGGGCGCTTGCCGCGAGGAAGGACGAGCTGACGGACGTCAAGATCCGCGGAAACCTTCTGTTCGGGCCGATCGAGGTCGTGGAGTGCGACCCGAAGCGGGAGCATTTTATCTACAACAGCTGGCACTGCTCGGCGTACGAACGGAAGCTCTGCGACAAGGGACTATGCAACTTTATTCCCATGGTCTTCCATAACGTCGTGCCGTATTACAGGCACTTCCTTACGGTGAACGTCGCCATGATGTGCGCGGCTCCCATGGACCGGCACGGCTATTTCAACCTTTCCAGCGGCACCGGCGTCGCGAAGGGCATCCTTGAGAAGGCCGATGTCGTGATCATCGAGGTCAACGAGAACCTCCCGGTGATCTACGGCGGCTTCGACGAGAGCATCCATATTTCGGACGTTGACTTCGTGGTGGAGGGGGCGCACGATCCCCTGCCGGGCTTCCCGAAGATACCGCCCACCCCGGAGGACATCGCGATCGCGAAGCTGATCATCCCCTTCATCAAGAACGGGGCGACGATCCAGCTGGGCATCGGCTCCATGCCGAACGCCGTCGGCTCGCTGATCGCGGATTCGGACATCCGGGACCTCGGTATGCACACGGAGCTCCTGAGCGACGCGTTCTACGAGCTCTACAAAGCCGGAAAGCTTACGAACCGGAAGAAGAAGGTGAACCGGGACAAGGGCGTCACGGGGCTGACCATCGGCTCGAAGGAGCTGTACGAATGGGTGGACAGGAATCCGGGCGTCGTCGCCGCGCCGCTCGAGTACGTCAACGCGCCGGAGATCATCGGGAGCCACGACGATATGATCTCCATCTCCAGCGGCATTTCCGTCGATCTTTTCGGCCAGGTCTGCGCGGAGACCGCGGGGCTCCGCCATATCAGCGGTACCGGCGGCCAGCTCGACTTCCTGGTCGGCGCGTCCATGTCCGCGGGAGGCAAGGCCTTCATCTGTATGTCGTCGACCTACCGCGACCGGTACGGGCGGCGGTACTCAAGGATCGTCCCGTATTTCAAGGGAGACATCGTCACGGATCCCCGGAGCCAGGCCTACAACGTGGTCACGGAATACGGCTGCGTGAACCTCGTGGGGCGCACCACCTGGGAGCGGTCGGAAATGCTGATCTCCATTGCCCATCCGGATTTCCGGGAGGACCTGATCCGCGAGGCGGAGATCATGAAGATCTGGAGGCGTTCGAACAAAAGATAATGTTTTTCAGGTGTCGGAGGGGCGCGGATGAAACTCACAGACCTGTTCAGTCTTCAGGGAACACTGTTTGCCATGATGCTGATCGGCGCGTGGCTGAAAAAGCGCGGAATCATTGACGACGCCGGGAAGCGCTGCCTGAGCGACCTGTGCATCAACATCGTGATCCCCTGCAACATTTTCCGCTCCTGCCTGATCCAGGCGGAGCCGGGGATCTTCCGGACCTGCGGCCTCCTTCTTATGTCCGCGGTCCTCCTGCAGGCGCTCTGCCTGTTCCTGAACCGGTTCATCTACGACCGCTATCCGGACCGGCAGAAAAAGGTGCTGCAGTACTGCACCATCGTCCCCATGAGCGGGTTCCTCGGGAACCCGATCGCGGAAGGGCTGTACAGCTCGCTCGGCGTGCTTTACACGTCCATCTTCCTGATCCCGATGCGGATCATCATGTGGTCCGTCGGCACCACGTATTTCGTCGCGGGGGCGGTGGCGGACCGCAGAAAGGTCCTGAAAAACGTGGCGACCCATCCCTGCCTTGTGGCGATCTACCTGGGCATGATCTGTATGGCGGCGCAGCTCCGCCTTCCCAGGATCCTTACGGAGACTGCGCGCTATATCGGCAGCTGCAATTCGGCGCTTACCATGTTCATCGTCGGGACCATCCTTGCGGATGTGAAGCTTGCCACCATCTGCAGCAAGGACACCTTAAGCTTCAGCGTCCTCCGCCTCGTGCTTCTGCCGGCAGCGGCGTTTGCGCTCGGGAAGGCCCTGGGGCTCGACAACGTCTCCCACGGCGTCAGCGTCCTTATGACCGGCATGCCTGCCGGCGCGACCGCCGCCATCTTCGCGGCCCGCTACGACAGCGACGCGCCCTTCGCCACGAAATGCGTGGTCATGTCCACGCTGCTGTCGATGGTCACGCTCCCGCTGTGGAGCTTCGCGGTGGGGTGAAAAAGCGCGGGGATGCATGGACGCGGAAAGGACGCAGGATACAATGGCAAAGGGGCACCGGATCAGCTGATCCGATGCCCCTTCTGTTGTAATTTCGAAGGAATATGATCATAACGCCGCCGGAAAAGGGGCGCCTGTCCTCTTAAAACTTTCCGCGGATCCGCTCCGCGGCCATCTCGATGCCGTTCTTATTGTCATTCAGAAGGCGGTTCACGCGGCTGATCGTCGCGGTCGATGCTCCTGTCGCGCCGGAGATCTCCTGATAGGTCTGCTTTTCCAGCAGCCGGCTTCCGACGTCGAAGCGCTGGGAGAGGGAAAGAAGCTCGTTTACGGTACAGATATCTTCGAAGAAAAGGTAGCACTCCTCCATGTTTTTAAGGCTCAGCACGGCGGCAAACAGCTTTTCGACCGTTTCTGAATGAATATCTTTTTTCACGTCATCCTCCAAAGGTCATCAGGTTACGGGTACGGGGTCTGTGGCTACAAGAAGATTTTAACACTCTAAACCGGTAAAATCAAATGTATCAAAATAAAAACATAAATAACTATTGCATTTTCGGACCTCTGAGAGTAAAATTCACAAATGTAACGCTTTAACGCTTACACGCGTTAAAGCATACAAGCACTAAAGCGAAAAAGCGGCCCGCAGGAAACGGGCACCGGCTTTCGCGAATCAAGAATCGGAGGTACATAATCATGGGTATTAAACTGGCGATGCTGACTGTATTCTTTGGAGTTATGATCTGGATCGGTCTCTACTGCCGCAGGCATTCCACGGATGTCAGCGGGTTCGTGCTTGGCGGAAGGTCTGTGGGACCGTGGCTCACGGCTTTCGCTTACGGAACGTCCTATTTCTCCGCAGTCGTATTCGTCGGTTACGCAGGCCAGTTCGGATGGAAGTACGGGATCTCGGCGACGTGGGCCGGCATCGGCAACACGATCCTGGGTTCGCTCCTTGCGTGGGTCGTCCTGGGGCGCCGGACGCGCATCATGACACAGCACCTTGACTCCGCCACCATGCCGCAGTTTTTCGAGGCGCGCTTCGGCAGCAGCTCGCT
>CACXDR010000075.1 GCA_902766415.1 uncultured Lachnospiraceae bacterium | reverse complement strand
CGCCGCCCTCCCGGAACACCTGCCTGCGCACTGCCCTGGCGGAGGCGAACGCCCCGCGGAGGAAGGGGTCATGGTAGCCCGCGCCGACGCGCTGGACGGTCACGAGACGGATCCCGGGCCCGGCGTCGGAGGTATTCTCCGCGGCGAGGGCCCTCGCGTACTCGGAGGCGAGGATATTGTTCGGGGAGGCGAGGATGGACCTTGTGCGCCATAAAAAGCCGGAACCCGCGCCGGATGCCGCAAGGTCCTCGGTGATCGCCTCGATCCTTGCCTCCGGGTAGCTTAAGCCCCGGACCAGGCCCTTCCGAAGGGTCTCCGTGAAGACCGGGGAGCTTTCGTCGACCAGGGACATGAGCGCCTTCAGCTCTTCCGCGGTGGCGTCCTCCGTACCGCAGGCAACGGTGCCCGCGCCGAGGCGGGAGAGGAGCTTTACGCCGTACTCCGCGTAGTCCCTCGCGGAGGCGGTCGAGAAGGGCGCCGGGATCTCGAATACCGCGTCGGCGCCGGCCCTTAAGGCCGCCTCGGCGCGGAGGAAGGGATCGTAGACCGCGGGCTCCCCGCGCTCCGTAAAATGGCCGCTCAGGACCGCGACACACCAGGACGCGCCGCTTAAGGAGCGCGCCTTGCGCATCTGGTAAAGGTGGCCGTTGTGGAACGGATCGTATTCCGCGATAATGCCTGTGATCTGAGGACTATTCATGATTCCCCCATATATTTTCATGAATAAAAAACAGTGATTTTGACCTTGTGCTACCCCTTTTCTAGGTACTATAATCAACGTGGGATTCTTTGTAAATACAGAAAAAAGGAGAAATGCTATCATGAAAATTCTTGTGTTAAACTGCGGCAGCTCTTCCCTGAAGTACCAGCTTATCGACATGGACAACGAGAGCGTCCTCGCGAAGGGCCTCTGCGAGAGGATCGGCATTGAAGGCTCCGTCCTGACCCACACCCCGGCAGGCGGCGACAAGTTCAAGGTCGAAGCTCCCATGCCGTCCCACAAGGAAGCGATCCAGATGGTCATGGATGCCCTTGTAGACCCGGAGCACGGCGTCATCAAGAGCACGGACGAGGTCTCCGCAGTCGGACACCGTGTCGTCCACGGCGGGACCTACTACAGCGCGTCTGTCGTCATCGACGAAAAGGTCAAGGAAGCCATCAAGGACTGCTTCGACCTGGCTCCGCTGCACAACCCGGCGAACCTGATCGGCATCGAAGCGTGCGAGGCTGCCATGCCCGGCAAGCCGAACGTAGCAGTTTTCGACACCGCTTTCGGCATGAACATGGAAGCTCCGGCTTACCTGTACGCACTTCCCTATGAGTACTATGAGAAATACAAGGTCCGCCGCTACGGCTTCCACGGCACCAGCCACAACTTCGTCTCCCACGAGGCGATCAAGTTCGCGAACCTTGATCCCCAGAACGCGAAGATCATCGTCTGCCACCTCGGCAACGGCGCTTCTGTTTCCGCATCCATCGGCGGAAAGTGCGTTGACACCTCCATGGGCCTTACTCCGCTTGAGGGCCTTATGATGGGCACCCGCTCCGGCGACATCGACCCGGCGATCGTCCAGTTCATCTGCAACCACGAGAACCTCACCGTCGACGAGATGATGAACGTCCTCAACAAGAAGTCCGGTATCATGGGCCTGACCGGCCACAGCGATTTCCGTGACGTCGAGGCTGCTGCCGAGAACGGCGACGAGCTTGCGCAGACCGGCCTCAAGTCCTACGCGCGCCGTGTCGCGAAGTACATCGGCGCCTACGCTGCAGCCATGAACGGCGTTGACGCGATCTGCTTTACCGCAGGCGTCGGCGAGAACGACAAGAACATGCGCAAGTCTATCTGCGAGTTCCTCGGCTTCCTCGGCGTCGAGATCTGCGACGAGAGGAACAACGTCCGCGGTGAGGAGAGGATCATCTCCACCGACGCTTCCAAGGTCAAGGTCATCCTTCTTCCGACCAACGAGGAGCTTGCGATCGCGCGCGACACCCTTGCTCTTGTAAAGTAATATCCCACACTGTGCCTTTTGTCCCGGGGCCTTTAAAGGACCCCGGGGCGTAAAACAAACTGACTAAAAAAAGGAGACGTTATGGCTGTTTACAATTTCGGTACCATGATCGAAAAGCTTAAAAAGAACCCGAAGAGGATCGTCTTCACCGAGGGCACGGATGTCCGTATCCTTGAGGCGGCTTCCCGCCTGCTCGCCAGCAACTTCCTGACCCCGGTCCTGATCGGCAACGTCACCGAGGTCGAGAGAAAGGCTGAGGAAGAGGGCTACAACATCCGCGGCGCAGTCATCATCGATCCGGAGAACTATGACAAGTTCGACGCGATGGTCGCCATGTTCTGCGAGCTCAGAAAGTCCAAGGGCGTCACCCCGGCACAGGCGAAGGGCATCCTTTCCGCAGGCAACTACTTCGGAACCATGCTGGTCAAGATGGGAGAGGCTGACTGCCTCCTCGGCGGCGCGACCTACTCCACCGCTGACACCGTCCGTCCGGCGCTTCAGATCATCAAGACGAAGCCGGGCAACTCCATCGTGTCCTCCTGCTTCATCCTTGTCCGTCCGTCCGTCACCGGCGACAACCAGGTCATCGCAATGGGCGACTGCGCGATCAACATCAAGCCGACCGAGGACCAGCTGGTCGAGATCTGCGGCGAGACCGTAGAGTGCGCGAAGGTCTTCGGCATTGACCCGAAGGTCGCGTTCCTTTCCTATTCCACCCTGGGCTCCGGCTCCGGCGAGGATGTCGACAAGATGCGCAACGCGTGCGCGAAGGCAAAGGCAAAGTTCCCGGAGACCAAGATCGACGGCGAGCTGCAGTTCGACGCTGCTGTTTCTCCGCAGGTCGCGAAGACCAAGTGCCCGGGCAGCCCGGTCGCAGGCTACGCGAACACCTTCATCTTCCCGGACATCAACGCAGGCAACATCGGCTATAAGATCGCGCAGCGCATGGGCAACTTCGAAGCCTACGGCCCGATCCTGCTCGGCCTGAACGCCGCCATCAACGACCTGTCCCGCGGCTGCAACGCGCAGGAGGTCTATTCCATGGCGATCGTTACCGCAGCTCTTTCATAATAAGCTTTCCCCGCGGCAGAATTCCAAAAACAGCTTGACAAGTCCCTGAGACATCTATATAATTGCTGATGTTATGCCGTTTCGGATAATTTCTACGGCTTATGCCGTTAAAGAATTGAAGTAAGGAGGTGTTTCAGGATGTCGATTTGTCCGAAGAATAAATCTTCCAAGGGCCACAGAGACCAGCGCAGAGCAAACTGGAAGATGGGCGCAATGAATCTGGTCAAGTGCCCGAAGTGCGGAGAGCTCATGATGCCGCATCGTGTCTGCAAGAAGTGCGGAACGTACAATAAGAAGGAGATCATTAAGGTCGAAGACTGAGACTGAATCCTCCAAACAGTGTATTACAGAGCCCGGAGCGGAAGCCCCGGGCTTCTTTAAAGTAAAGGGGTCGTATATGGTACGAGTTTGTGTAGATGCGATGGGCGGAGACAACGCGCCCGCGGAGATCGTCAAGGGGTGCCTGAAGGCGCTCGCCATGGAGCAGGATATCGAGGTGACACTGGTCGGGCGCGAGGAGGCAGTGAACGCCTGCCTTGCCGGCAGGGAGTATGATCACGCGCGCCTGAAGGTCGTGAACGCCACGGAGGTCATTGAGACAGGGGATTCCCCGGTCGCTTCGATCCGCCAGAAAAAGGATTCCTCGATCGTCGTCGGCATGAAGCTGGTCCGCTCCGGCGAGCAGGACGCCTTCGTGTCCGCGGGAAGCTCCGGCGCGCTGCTGGTCGGCGGCCAGGTGATCGTGGGACGCATCAAGGGCATCGAACGCGCTCCCTTCGCGCCCGTCCTTCCGACGGACCAGGGCAGGGGGACGCTCCTTCTTGACGCGGGGGCCAATGTCGACGCGCGCCCGAGCCATCTCGTGCAGTTCGCGCAGATGGGCTCGGTCTACATGGAGCGCTGCCTCGGCGTTAAAAATCCGAAGGTCGCCATCCTGAACGTCGGCCTTGAGGAGGAGAAGGGGAACCAGCTCGTCAAGGAGACCTATCCTCTTTTAAAGGAGCTGAAGAACATCAATTTTATAGGAAGCATCGAGGCGCGCGAGGTCACGCACGGCTACGCGGACGTCTGCGTGGCTGAGGGCTTCACCGGGAACATGGTGCTTAAGACCATGGAGGGGACGGCATCGTCCGTGCTCCGCCTCATGAAGGGCGCCATGATGAGCAGCGCGCGCTCCAAGGCGGGTGCCCTCCTTTTAAAGCCGGCGCTGAAGGAAGCGCTGTCCGCCTTCGATTCCTCGAAATTCGGCGGCGCGCCCATGCTCGGGCTCCGCGGCCTTGTCGTAAAGACGCACGGGAACGCGAAGGAGACGGAGATCTGCAACGCCGTGCTGCAGTGCAAGACCTTCAAGGACGAAAAGATCAGGGAATATATCGAATCGGAGATCATCAATGGAAACTGACCGCGTAAAAGAGATCGTCTGCGCGGTGATGAACCTTCCCGCGGACATGGTGAAGGACGATGCTTCCTTAAGGGATGACCTTCTCATGGATTCCCTTGACAGATACCAGATCATACTCCGCGTCGAAGAGGCCTTTGACGTGGAGATCCCTGACGAGGAGGCCCTCCGCGCGGATTCCGTGGCGGCTCTCGCGGCGCTTCTCGGAAAGAATTCCTGAAAAGGAAAAAGACCATGAATAACAGTGATCCGAACAGCCGCAGGGAGCCGGCTGCAAAAGAAAGCCTCCCTGAAAACGATGATGCCGGAAAGCTCGAAAAGCTTCAGGAGATCATCGGATACCGGTTCAGCGACACCTGCCTCCTGGCCCATGCGCTGACCCACAGCTCCTTTTCGAACGAACGCCACCAGGGACACGAGGGCTCGAACGAGCGCCTTGAGTTCCTGGGCGACGCCGTCCTGGAGCTCGTGAGCTCCGACTTTTTCTTCCACCGTTACCCGGACCTTCCGGAGGGAAGCCTCACAAAGCTTCGCGCAAGCTTTGTCTGCGAGCCCGCGCTTGCCTACTGCGCGGAGCAGATCCCGCTCGGGGAGTATCTCCGGCTCGGGCGCGGCGAGGACCAGACCGGCGGAAGGTTCCGCCCGAGCGTCGTCTCCGACGCGGTCGAGGCCGTGATCGGCGCGATCTACCTTGACGGCGGCTACGACCAGGCCCGCGCCTTCATCTGCCGCTTTATCCTTAACGACATCGAGGGAAAGCAGTATTTCTACGACGCGAAGACCATCCTCCAGGAGGAGGTCCAGAAGGAGGGCGATGCCGCCCTTACCTACGAGCTGGTCTCCGAGAACGGGCCGGACCACATGAAGACCTTTGACTGCGCGGTCCTTCTCGACGGGGAGGAGCTTGCGCGCGGTACCGGCCGCAACAAGAAGCAGGCGGAGCAGCAGGCGGCGTACGCGGCCCTGAAAAAGCGCGGGATCATTTCGGAATAAGGGAGACCGGATGTATTTAAAAAGCATTGAGATCCAGGGCTTCAAGTCCTTTGCAAACAAGATCGATTTTGAGTTCCACAACGGCATTACCGGCATCGTGGGACCGAACGGATCGGGAAAGTCGAACGTAAGCGACGCGGTCCGCTGGGTCCTGGGAGAGCAGAGCGCGAAGCAGCTCCGCGGCGGGAACATGCAGGACGTGATCTTTGCCGGCACGGAGATGCGGAAGCCGCAGGGCTTCGCCTACGTCGCCATCACCCTTGACAACACCGACCGGAAGCTTGCCATCGATTACGATGAGGTCAAGGTCTCGAGAAGGCTCTACCGTTCCGGAGAGAGCGAATACCAGATCAACGGGTCGGCGTGCAGGCTCCGCGACATCAACGAGATGTTCATGGACACCGGCATCGGCCAGGACGGGTATTCCATCATCGGGCAGGGCCAGGTCGAGCAGATCCTGAGCGGCAAGGCGGACGACCGCCGCGAGCTTTTCGACGAAGCCGCGGGGATCACGAAATTCAGGAAGAGAAAGGCCCTGACGGAAAAGAAGCTTGAGAGCGAGCGCCAGAGCCAGGTGCGCGTCGGCGACATCCTTTCGGAGCTTGAAAAGCAGGTGGGCCCGCTGAAGCGGCAGTCCGAGGCGGCGCGCGAATACCTGCGGCTTAAGGAGGAGCAGAAGGCCTTTGACCTGAACCTTTTCCTGCTGGAATCCGCGTCCATTTCGAAGGAGCTTGACGAGCTCTCCGAACGTGAAAGGATCCTTTCGGACGATGCCGACGAGGCCGGAAGGAGCGCGGAGGAGCTGAAAAAGCAGTATGAGGACCTCGAGACGCTCCTTGCGGAGATCGACGGGAGGATCAGCGGCTGCCGCGACGAGCTCTCGGAGATCAGCGTGGAGACGGGCGGGCTTTCCGGAAGGATCGACGTCCTGAAGGAGCAGATCAACACGGAGCGCGCGAACGCGGAGCATATCAGCGCGCGCCTCCGTACCATTGAAAGCGACAGCGCGGAACGCGAGACGGAGCTCGGCGTTTACAGGAGCGACAAGGAAGAGACGGACGCCGCCGCGAAGGAGGCAAAGAAGGCTGCGGAGGAGGCGGAGTGGAAGCTGGTCTCCGCCGACGAGGAGATCATGATCCTCGACCAGAAGCTTGAGGACCTGAAGAACGGCGTGATCGATACGATCAACGAGAAGGCGGAGGTGTCCGCGCGCGGCCAGCGCTACGAGACCATGCTGGAGCAGATCAACGTGCGCAGGGCCGAGGTGGACCAGCGGCTGCTTAAGCTGAAGACGGACGAGGAGGCCCTTTCCGGGGACATCCGTAAGGAAGAGGAAAAGCGTAAGGACCTCGCGGACCGTGTCCGCGCGCTGGATGCCCGCCATAAGGAGGCGTCGGAGGAGCTTTCCGAGGGAGAAAAGGAGCTTTCCCGGCTGAACGCCCTTCTCAGTGACGCGCAGCAGAAGTACCAGGCGAACACCGCGAGGCTCGAGCAGCTCAGGAACCTGGCGGAGCGCTACGACGGCTACGGGAACTCCATCCGCCGCGTCATGGAGACGCGCGGACGCATCCGCGGGATCCACGGCGTGGTCGCGGACCTGATCACCGTGAAGAAGGAATACGAGACCGCGATCGAGACCGCCCTGGGCGGCCGCATCCAGAACGTGGTCACAGACTCCGAGGAGACGGCGAAGCGCCTGATCGAGCACCTGAAGCGGAACCGCTACGGGCGCGCCACCTTCCTGCCGCTGACCAGCGTCGGGAAGGCGAAGGCGTGGGATCCGGGGAAGGTCATGGGCGAGCCGGGCGTGATCGGCCTGGCGTCGGACCTTGTAAGCACGGACCCGCAGTATGAAGGCCTGGTCCGCTATCTTCTCGGCAGGGACATCGTGGTAAGCGACATCGACCGCGCGATCGCCATCGAGCGGAAGTACCAGTATGCCTACAGGATCGTGACGGTGGAGGGCGAGCAGCTGAACCCGGGCGGCTCCATGTCGGGCGGCGCCTATAAAAACAGCTCGAACCTCCTTGGAAGGAAGCGTGAGATCGAGGACCTCGAGGAAGAGGGCCGGCGGATCCTCCGCCAGTCCGAGAAGGCTTCGGAGGAGCTCGACAGGGCAAAGCGCGCCCAGGAGGCAAAGCAGGCGGATCTCGAGAAGCTCCGCGCGGAGGGCCAGGAGCTCCTGATCCAAAGCAACACGGTCTCCATGGGCCTTGCCCGCCTGAACGAAAAGATGAGCGAGCTTACCGACCAGCTGAACGACCTGTCGGACGAGCGCGCGCAGCTGAAGGACCAGACTGACAGCGTGAACGAAAGCCGGGATTCCCTCAAGGAGGATCTCCGCGGCCTCGACGAAACGAAGGCCGGCATGGAAGAGGAAGCGGCCTCCGTTTCCAGGAAGCTTGAGGATGAAAAGAAGAAGCGCGAGGAGCTTGCCGCGGCACTTGCGGAGGCGCAGCTGAGATCCGGGACGGCGGCGCAGAAGGCGGAGTTTATCAATGAAAACATCCGCCGCGTCGGAGACGAGCTGAAGCGCCTGAATGAGGAGCGCGAGGCCCTCGAGGGCGGAAGCGGGGACACCGAGGAAAGGATACAGGCGCGTCTCGACGAGATCAGCGAGTCCGGGGAAAAGATCCGCGAGCTGGAGGCGCGCGCCGCGAAGGTCAATGCCGCCCTTGCCGAAGAGACGGAAAGGAAGGCGCAGCGCGCGGACGAACAGAAGCTGTACTTCAAAAAGCGCGACGAGATCGCCGGACGGCAGGCAGCCCTCGACAGGGACCTGTTCCGCGTCCGCGGGCAGGAGGAGCGCGCGCAGGAAAAGCTCGAGGCGAAGACCTCCTACATCCTTTCCGAGTACAACCTGACCGCCGAGGGCGCGGGGCAGTACCGGAACGAGGCATACACCTCCATCCCGTCCCTGAAGAAGGAGATCGAAGCGAGGAAGAGCGCCGTAAAGGCGCTCGGCACCGTCAACGTGAACGCGATCGAGGACTACAAAAACGTCTCCGAGCGCTACGAATTCACGAAGACCCAGTATGACGACCTCCGGAAGGCGGAGGACGCCCTGGTCCAGATCATCGAGCAGCTTGACCGGGGCATGCGGAAGCAGTTCAGCGAGCAGTTCCAGCTGATCCGCGTCGAGTTCAACAAGGTGTTCCGCGAGCTCTTCGGCGGAGGGCGCGGCGAGCTGAAGCTCGAGGAGGACGCGGACCTGCTGGAGGCGAATATCTCCATCATCGCGGAGCCCCCGGGCAAGAAGCTGCAGAACATGATGCAGCTTTCCGGCGGAGAGAAGGCGCTGACCGCGATCGCGCTGCTGTTCGCGATCCAGAACCTGAAGCCGTCGCCGTTCGCGCTGCTTGACGAGATCGAGGCCGCGCTGGACGACTCGAACGTAGAGCGCTTCGCAAGGTACCTTAAGAAGCTGACGAAGAACACGCAGTTCATCGTCATCACCCACAGAAGAGGCACCATGGTGGGCGCGGACAGGCTCTACGGCATCACCATGCAGGAGAAGGGCGTCTCCACGCTCGTCTCCGTAAACCTTATCGAGGACAGCCTGGACGCCTGACGGTGCCGGGTAAAAGGAGCATAAGTATGGAAGAAAAGAAGGGCTTTTTCAGCCGGCTCGTCGCGGGACTCACGAAGACCCGCAACGCGGTCGTGAACGGCCTTGACGACATCTTTAACGGACCGGGCGAGGTCGACGACGATTTCTACGACGAGCTCGAGGAGACGCTGATCACGGGCGATATCGGCGTCCGCGCGACGGACGATATCCTTGAGGACCTGCGCCGGAAGGTAAAGGAACAGCACATCAAGCAGCGCGCGGCCTGCCGGCAGCTGCTGATCGACACGATCAAGGAGCGGATGGACCTCGGGGAGAACGCCTACGCGTTCGAGACGCAGAAGTCCGTGGTGCTCCTCGTCGGCGTGAACGGCGTCGGCAAGACCACCACGGTCGGAAAGCTTGCGTCGCAGTTCCGCCAGGCGGGAAAGCGCGTCCTGATCGCCGCAGCGGACACCTTCCGCGCCGCCGCGATCGAGCAGCTCGGCGAATGGGCGGACCGGGCGGGCGTCGCCATGATCTCCTCCTCGGCCGGGTCTGACCCCGCGGCAGTCGTTTTCGACGCCTGCACCGCGGCGAAGGCGAGGAACACGGACATCCTGATCTGCGACACCGCGGGACGCCTTCATAATAAGAAGAATCTCATGGAGGAGCTGAGGAAGATCAACCGCGTCATCGACCGAGAGCTTCCGGATGCCTTCCGCGAGACGCTGATCGTCCTTGACGGCACCACGGGCCAGAACGCGCTCGAGCAGGCGAGGGAGTTCAAGGACGTCTGCGACATCTCAGGGATCATCCTCACCAAGCTTGACGGGACCGCGAAGGGCGGGATCGCCGTCGCGATCCAGGCGGAGCTCAAGATCCCGGTGAAATACATCGGGGTCGGCGAGAAGGTGGACGACTTAAGGAAGTTCGATTCGAAGGAATATGTCGACGCGCTGTTTACCAGGCCGGAGGAGGCCTGAAGGGCCTTCGGCTTAAGGTGAAGCGGTACGGGAAGGAAAGGTACAGACAGCTATGGAAGAACTGAATCTGGAAGCGTTTGAGGAAGCAAGCGAAATCGTAAAAAAGGTGACGCATGAGACGAAGCTCGTGTACAGCGAGCATTTTTCCGCCATGACCGGGTGCAAGGTCTACCTGAAGCCCGAGAACATGCAGCAGACCGGCGCTTACAAGGTCCGCGGGGCTTACTATAAGATCTCGCGCATGGACGCGGAGGCGAGGAGCAGGGGGCTCATCACGGCATCTGCCGGGAACCACGCCCAGGGCGTCGCGTTCGCCGCAAGGCTCGCGGGCGTGAAGGCGACCGTATGCATGCCGGTGCTCACGCCTCTCATGAAGATCAACCGCACCAGGGCGCTCGGCGCGGAGGTGGTCCTTTACGGCGACGTGTTTGACGACGCCTGCGCGAAGGCGTATGAGATCGCCGAACAGACCGGCGCGACCTTCGTGCACCCCTTCGACGACCTGGAGGTCGCGACGGGGCAGGGCACCATCGCGATGGAGATCATCAAGGAGCTTCCCACGGTCGACTATATCCTTTGCCCGATCGGGGGCGGCGGGCTCTGCGCGGGCGTCGCGACGCTCGCGAAGATGCTGAACCCGAAGATCCGCATCATCGGCGTGGAGCCGGAGAACGCGGCCTGCATGAAGGCCTCCCTCGAGGCGGGGCACGTCATCACGCTCGACAGCGCGGACACCATCGCCGACGGCACGGCGGTGAAGCGCCCGGGCGAGAAGCTGTTCCCGTACATCCAGCAGAATGTTGACAGCATCATCACCATCAATGACAACGAGCTGATCGTCGCCTTCCTCGACATGGTCGAGAACCACAAGATGATCGTCGAGAACTCCGGCCTCCTTACGGTCGCTGCTTTAAAGCACCTGGAGCTTAAGAACAAGAAGATCGTCAGCATCCTTTCCGGCGGAAACATGGACGTGATCACCATGTCCTCCCTGATCCAGCACGGCCTCATCCAGCGCGACAGGATCTTCACCGTCTCCGTCCTCCTTCCGGATAAGCCCGGCCAGCTCGCGAAGGTCGCCGAGGTCATCGCAGAGGAGAACGGAAACGTCATCAAGCTCGAGCATAACCAGTTCATCAGCATCAACCGCAACACGGCAGTGGAGCTCCGCATCACGCTAGAAGCGTTCGGCACGGAGCACAAGGAAGCGATCGTCGAGAGGCTCCGGAGCGCCGGCTACCGCCCGAAGCTCGTGAAGTCGAAGGGGACCAGCATCGGATGACCCGCGCGGAAAGCCTGAACCGCAGCGAAGCGGGCGGGGAATCTCCGCTTTTACAGAGAACGAAGCATTTTAGGGGGGAGACTGGTGGAAGGAACAAAGGAACTTATCAGGAGAAACGCCCTGTATCTTCTTAAATGGACGGTTTTCTCCCTGTTTACGGGACTCGCTGTCGGGATCGCCGGCGCGTATTTCCGGAAGGGCGTCGATTTTGCCACGCGGGTCTGGAATACGGAACCGCGCGTCATCCTGCTCCTGCCGCTTGCGGGGATCCTGATCGTCTTCTGGACGAAGCTTCTTGGAGAGGAGAAGAACCAGGGGACCAACCGCATCATCGAGGCAGTCAGCGAGGGAAAACACATCACGACCCGGACGGCGCCTATGATGTTCGTCAGCACGATCGTGTCGCACATGTGCGGCGCGTCGGTCGGCAAGGAGGGCGCGGCCCTCATGATCGGGGGAAGCCTCGGGGAGATCTTCTCGGGACTGTTCCGCTTTGACGACAAGGACCGCAGGATCGCGGTCATGTGCGGCATGAGCACCTGCTTCGCTGCCGTGTTCGGCACGCCGCTCGCCGCGACGCTGTTCCCGATGGAGATGATCAGCGTGGGCCTTCTTTACTACGCGGCGCTGGTCCCGTGCATGTTCGGCGCGTTCTTCGGCGCCGGCGTGTCGGCCATGCTCGGCTGCGGACCGGAGGTCTTCCCGGTCACGGCCATCCCGCCGATGGACATGAAGGCTGCCGCCTGGACCATCCTGTTCGGCGTGCTCTGCGCCCTGATCTCGATCCTTTTCAGCTGCATCCTTTCCGAAGGGCATCACAGGATCGCGGCCGTCATCCGCGACCCGTTCGTACGCATCGTCACCGGCGGCGCTGTCTTCGCGGGGCTGGTCTTTTTAAACCGCTTTTACTTTACGAAGGGCTTCGACTTCTGCGGCGGCGGCTTCGGGCTGGTCGAGAAGGCCATGGAGGGCGAGTCCGCATGGTATGCCTTCCTTTTTAAGATGCTCTTCACCTCGCTCGCGATCGGCGCGGGCTTCAAGGGCGGCGAGATCGTCCCGACGCTCGCAATCGGGGCGTGCTTCGGGAGCCTGTACGCCGGGACCCTCGGGCTGGACGTCCCGCTCTATACGGCCTGCGGCATGGCGGCGCTCTTCGTCGGGATGACGAACTGCCCGATCGCAACGCTGTTCCTCGCGTTCGAGCTCTTCGGCTACGCGGGCATGCCGTACTATATCATGGCGATCGCGGTTTCGTTCACGCTGTCCGGCTACTACGGGCTCTACACGAGCCAGAAGTTCGCCTACTCGAAGACGAGGACGGAGTACATCAACCGGAAGGGCCCGCGGCGCCTCTGGGCGGACGCCGAGGCGGAGGCGAAGGCCGAGGCCGAAAAGGCACTGGAGGGGGACGATGCCGGCGAGGGCCCGAAGAAGCCCCCGCTCAACAACCGTTACGGCCCGATCTGAGCCGGAAGAAAAATATTTGCGGGTGTCAAGTATTTCTGCTTGACACCCGCTTTTCCGTCCGCTATAATGCGTGAGGTGCAGGAAAGACCGGGAGGGGAAGCTATGCCGCAGAGCGCAGACGTGGATTCCATCGTGACGGGGGATCTTCTGTATGACTTTTACAGCGACCTCCTGACGGACCACCAGAAAAGGATCTTTGAGAAGGTCACGTTCGACGACTGCTCCCTGAGCGAGGTCGCGCGTGAGGAGGGTATCTCCCGCCAGGGCGTTTCGGACCTCTTAAGGCGGGTGGACGCGCAGCTGAAGGGCTACGAGTCGAAGCTCGGGCTTGTGAAGCGTTTCCTCGCGCAGCGGAAGGAGATCCGCGAGATCCGCCGCCTTTCCGGAGAATTTCTTGAAAACGGAGACAAAGAGCTCGTGAGAAGGATCGTCTCCCTGTCGGAGCACCTCCTGAACGAGTCTTAAGGAGATACTGAATGGCATTTGAAAGCCTGACTGAAAAACTGCAGAAGGTCTTCCGCGACATCCGCGGGAAGGGAAAGCTTTCCGAGGCGGACGTCAAGGCGGCGCTGAAGGAAGTCCGTATGGCGCTTCTCGAGGCGGACGTCGGATTCAAGGTCGTAAAGCAGTTTATTAAAAAGATCGAAGAGCGCGCCGTCGGCGCGGAGGTCATGGATTCCCTGACCCCCGGCCAGCAGGTCGTAAAGATCGTCAACGAAGAGCTGATCGCCCTTATGGGCTCCGAGACGACCGCCATCACCCTGAACCAGGCGGCGGACGTCACGGTCATCATGATGGCCGGCCTCCAGGGCGCAGGTAAGACGACGACAGCCGCGAAGCTCGCGGGAAAGTTCAAGGCGAAGGGCAGCCGGCCGCTGCTTGCCGCCTGCGACGTGTACCGTCCCGCTGCTGTCGAACAGCTGAAGGTGAACGGAGAGAAGGTCGGCGTGCCGGTCTTCGCCATGGGAACGGGCCAGGACCCGGTCAACATCGCCCGCGCGGCTTACGCCCACGCGAAGGCGAACTCGAACGACCTCCTGATCATCGATACCGCCGGACGCCTGCAGATCGACGAAGCCATGATGCTCGAGCTTGTGAACATCAAGGAAGCCGTGCATGTGGACTGGACCATCCTCACCGTCGACGCCATGACCGGCCAGGAGGCAGTGAACGTCGCTTCGACATTCAATGACAAGGTCGGGATCGACGGCGTCATCGTCACGAAGCTCGACGGTGACACAAGAGGCGGCGCGGCGCTTTCCATCAAGGCCGTGACCGGGAAGCCCATCCTGTACGCAGGCATGGGAGAGAAGCTTTCGGACCTCGAGCAGTTCTACCCGGACCGCATGGCGTCGAGGATCCTCGGCATGGGAGACATCCTTTCCCTGATCGAGAAGGCCCAGGCGGAGGTCGATGAGGACCAGGCCCGGAGGATGACCGAGAAGCTGAAGAAGGCGGAGTTCGACTACAACGACTTCCTCGACCAGATGCAGCAGCTCGAAAAGATGGGCGGCATCGCGGGGATCATGAGCATGATGCCCATGATGGGCGGCGCGAAGGGCCCCATGCCTGAGGTGGACGAAAAGCAGATGGGCACCGTGAAGGCGATCATCCTTTCCATGACGAAGGAGGAGCGCGCGAACCCGTCGCTCATGAATCCGTCCAGGAAGAACCGCATCGCCCGCGGCGCAGGCGTCGACGTGAGCGAGGTGAACCGCCTCGTGAAGCAGTTCGAGCAGATGCGGAAGATGATGAAGCAGCTGCCCGGCATGATGAAGGGCAGGCGCGGCGGCTTCGGCGGCCTTGGCGGCGGCCTGGGGAACCTTTTCGGCGGAAAGCTGAAGTTCTGATTAGCGTTTTGTTTTAAACTGATCTGTGCAGGTACTCAAGGTGCAGCGCGTTCTGTGTCCCGGGTTCTGTTGAGATAAATAATCATAAATGAATATATTTCAGGAGGAAAACAAAAATGGTCAAGATGAGACTTAGAAGAATGGGACAGAAGAAGGCTCCGTTCTACAGGATCGTGGTTGCTGACGAGAGATCTCCGCGTGACGGAAGATTCATCGCCGAGGTCGGCTATTATGATCCGACCAAGGATCCGAGCGTCATCAAGTTCGACGAGGAGGAAGCGAAGAAGTGGATCGCGAACGGCGTCCAGCCGACCGAGCGCGTTGCGAAGCTTCTCGCGCTTGCAGGGATCACGAAATAATCGGGGAGCCTGTCTATGAAGGAACTAGTAGAAGTCATTGCGAAAGCCCTGGTCGACCATCCCGACCAGGTAACCGTCACAGAGACGGAACGTGAGGACGCGATCCTCGTCGCGCTTTCCGTGGCTCCGACCGATATGGGCAAGGTGATCGGCAAGTCCGGAAAGATCGCGAAAGCGATCCGTTCCGTTGTCAAGGCGGCATCCGTCGACTCTGATAAAAAGGTCATCGTCGAGATCGACTGACCGGAGATATGAAAAAAGCGGCACCTTCGAAGCCGGCAGCTTCGCGGGTGCCTTTCCAGTATTGTGAAAAGAGGTTCCGTTTATGACAGACCGTTTCAGGATCGGCGTGTTCAGCTCCGTGCACGGCATCCGGGGCGAGGCGAAGATCTTCATCACCTCGGACGAGCCGGAGCGCTTCAGGAAGCTTAAGGAGGTCTTTGTTTCAAGGCCCGTCGGAAGCCTTTCCGCCGGGAACGCGGACGGGAAGGTGCTTAAGCCTGTTTCCGTCCGGTTCTTTAAAAACATGGCCATCATGAAGTTCCAGGGCATCGATACGCCGGAGGAGGTCCGGAAGTATATGGGCTGGGAGCTCTGGGTCGACCGGAAGGACGCGATCCCGCTCGAGGAGGGCGAGTACTATATCGCGGACCTCATCGGGCTTTCCGTCGTCACCGAGGACGGCACGGAGCTCGGAAAGGTG
>CACXDR010000074.1 GCA_902766415.1 uncultured Lachnospiraceae bacterium | reverse complement strand
CGCCCGGGATCTGTGATTTGAACACGGCTGACCCGTCGGCGCAGGATTTCCCGCTTGACAAATACCCCACGGGGGTATATGATAAGAGCGAAAGAAGCAGCCGGGCTTCCGGCTTTCAAAGGAGCGTATTCCATGGAGCAATATTCCGTCACGGGGATGAGCTGCGCCGCGTGCAGCGCGCGTGTGGAGAAGGCCGTGTCCAAGGTCCCGGGCGTGACGTCCTGCTCGGTGAGCCTTCTGACCAATTCGATGGGCGTCGAGGGCACCGCCGCGCCGGAGGCGATCATCGCGGCGGTGGAGCAGGCCGGCTACGGCGCGAAACGCAAGGGCGCGGAGTCCGCGTCCCGGCAGAGCGGCGATGCCTCCGCTCTCGAGGACCGCGAGACGCCGAAGCTCAAAAAGCGGCTGATCGCCTCGGCGGCCGTGCTGCTCATTCTGATGTACTTCTCCATGGGCCACATGATGCTGGGGCTTCCGCTCCCCGCGTTCTTCCACGGGAACCATGCCGCCATGGGCCTGGTCCAGCTCCTGCTCGCGGGCATCGTCATGGTGATCAACCAGAAGTTCTTCGTGAACGGCTTTAAGAGCCTGTTCCACGGCGCCCCGAACATGGACACGCTGATCGCGCTCGGAAGCGCTGCCGCGTTCACATACTCCACGGCCATGCTCTTCGCGATGACGCGCGCCGTGGCGGACGGGGACCCGGCAGGAGGCGCGGCCTTCATGGAGGAGTTCTACTTCGAATCCGCGGCGATGATCCTCACGCTGATCACGGTCGGCAAGATGCTCGAGGCCTACTCGAAGGGCAAGACGACGAACGCGCTGAAGAGCCTTATGAAGCTCGCGCCGAAGACCGCGAACGTCGAGCGGGACGGGAAAGAGGTCACGGTCCCGGTCGACGAGGTGCGGAAGGGCGATATTTTCTTTGTGCGCCCGGGCGAGAACATACCGGTCGACGGGATCGTCCTCGAGGGCGCCAGCGCGGTCAACGAAGCCGCGCTGACCGGCGAGAGCCTGCCCGTGGACAAGGCGGCGGGCGATGCCGTCAGCTCCGCGACGCTGAACCAGTCCGGGTTCCTGAAGTGCGAGGCGACCCGGGTGGGAGAGGATACCTCCCTCGCGCAGATCATAAAGATGGTGAGCGATGCGGCGGCGACGAAGGCGCCGGTCGCGAAGCTTGCGGACAGGATCTCGGGCGTCTTTGTCCCGGCAGTCATCCTGGTCTCCATAGTCACGCTGGTCATCTGGCTTCTTGTGGGGCGGCCGGCCGGCTTCGCGCTGGCCCGCGCCATCTGCGTTCTGGTCGTCAGCTGTCCGTGCGCGCTCGGCCTCGCGACCCCGGTCGCGATCATGGTCGGCAGCGGCGTGGGCGCGAAGAACGGCATCCTGTTTAAAAACGCGGAGGCGCTGCAGGAGACAGGGAACGTCCAGATCATCGCCCTCGACAAGACCGGGACCATCACGAACGGCACCCCGGAGGTGACGGACGTGGTCCCCGCGGAGGGGGTCACGGAGGAGGAGCTCGTCCGGACGGCGGACGCGCTTGAGGAGAAGAGCGAGCACCCGCTCGCGCGGGCAGTCACGGGATACGCTGAGCGCAGGGGGATCGTGCCGGAGGAGGTCACGGAGTTCACGGCGCTGCCGGGGAACGGTCTTACCGCGGTCCTTCATGGCAGTGCCCTGGCAGGAGGGAACTTAAGCTTCATCTCCGGAAAGGCAGCCGTTCCGGCCGGACTCAGGGAGAAGGCGGAGAAGCTTGCGGAGCAGGGAAAAACGCCGCTCTTCTTTGCATCTGACGACCGTCTTCTCGGCGTCATCGCCGTCGCCGACACGATGAAGGAGGACAGCGCGGAGGCGATCCGCGAGCTACGCGGCATGGGCATCCACGTGGTCATGCTGACAGGAGACAACCAGAGGACTGCGGAAGCCATCGGCCGCGAAGCAGGCGTCGACGAGGTCGTCGCGGGCGTCCTTCCGGACGGCAAGGAGGCTGTCATCCGGAGGCTCCGTGAAAAGGGAAAGACTGCCATGGTCGGCGACGGCATCAACGACGCGCCCGCCCTGACAAGGGCGGATATCGGCATCGCGATCGGCGCGGGGACAGACGTCGCGATCGACGCCGCGGACGTGGTCCTTATGAAGAGCCGCCTCACGGACGTCGCGGGCGCTATCCGCCTGAGCCGCGCCACCTACAGGAACATCCTTGAGAACCTCTTCTGGGCACTCATCTACAACACGCTTCTCATCCCGACGGCCGCCGGCGCCTATGTGCACCTCTTCGGCATTACCATGAACCCCATGCTTGGCGCCGCCGCCATGAGCCTGTCCAGCTTCTGCGTCGTATCGAACGCGCTGCGGCTGAATCTCCTTGACGTGCACGACGCGTCGAAGGACCGTCCGCTGAAGGCGGGGGTACAGGCGGGACCGGACGGGAGGCTTCTCACGGAGCCGGAAAAGTCTGAAATAGACGGCTGCGGAACGGAAAACTGCAATTTTATCGCCGAAAACGGCGGAAAGGAGTATATAATGACAAAAACAATGACGATCGAGGGGATGATGTGCGCGCACTGCGAGGCGACGGTCAAGAAGGCGCTCGAGAAGCTTGACGGCGTTGCGTCCGCGGAGGTGAGCCACGAGAAGGGCACCGCTGTCGTGGAGCTTACGGCAGACGTCGCGGACGATGTCCTCAAGGAGGCAGTCGAGGCGAAGGATTACGAGGTCAAGGGGATCGCGTAAGCCTTACGGCAGGTAAAGGAACGGTACGGGAATGAAAAACGAAACTCTGACGAAGCAGGCAAAGGACCTTCTTGCCGGTGAGATCGGAAAGATCATCATCGGCAAGGAGCGTGAGATCTCGCTGCTCCTGGCAGCGGTCTTTTCGGGCGGCCATATCCTTCTTGACGACCTTCCCGGGAGCGGGAAGACCACGCTCATCAAGGCGCTGTCCCGCGCGGCCGGCTGCGGCTTCCGCCGCATCCAGTTCACCCCGGACCTCCTGCCGTCAGACATTCTCGGCATGACCGTGTTCGACCAGAAGACCGGCGATTTTTCCATGAAAAAGGGACCGGTCTTCACGAACATCCTGCTCGCGGACGAGATCAACCGCGCGATCCCGCGCACCCAGTCCGCGCTTTTAGAGGCGATGGAGGAGCACCAGGCCACCATAGACGGGACCACGATGCCCCTGCCGGAGCCTTTTTTTGTCATGGCGACGCAGAATCCCGTGGAGCGGGAGAGCACCTTCCCGCTGCCTGCCGCGCAGATGGACCGCTTTTTCCTCCGCATTTCGTTAGGCTATCCGGACGCGGAGGAGGAGGTCCGCATGCTGTCGGAGCTCGGGAACACCGTCCCGCTTGACCGCGTCGCGACAGTGATGGATGACGGGATGTTCCGGAGGGTCTTCCGGGAGATCGAAGGCGTCCATGTGAGTGACGCCGTGCAGCGGTATATCGTCGCGGTCGTCCAGGCGACCAGGGCGGACCCACGCGCCGCCGCGGGTGCCAGCCCGCGCGCGTCGAAGGCGCTTTACCAGGGCGGGAAGGCCTGGGCCGCCATGCAGGGCAGGGACT
>CACXDR010000073.1 GCA_902766415.1 uncultured Lachnospiraceae bacterium | reverse complement strand
CGTCGAGAATCTTGTAAAAAAATACGCGAGGACCGCGGCCCCGTTAAAAAAGATCACTCCGCATAAGCTCCGCAGCACCTACGGCACCAATCTGTACCGTGAGACCGGCGATATCTATCTCGTGGCTGACGTTCTCGGACACAGCGACGTAAACACGACCAGGAAGCACTACGCGGCGCTCCAGGAGGACCGGAGGCGCAGCGCGAGGAACAAGGTGCGGCTGAGGGAAAGCTGATGGTGCTGAGACGATGACCGAAATAAAGCTGAATATGGAGGAAAGCAAAAAGGTTTACATAAAATTATTATGTAAACCTTTTTGCTTTCCTGCCTTTTTACAGATTTCAGGCTTCAGTCAGCGGTGCAGACCTTCAGGGTAAGATAACAGCCGGGATGGAGACGGTCCGTGTGCATATGGTTCATCCGCTTCACCTCGGAGACGAACTGCTCCGTACTCACGGAGAGGTCGTTGTTATAGCGAAGCGCAAGGCTCTCCCAGGTATCCCCGAGATCCAGCTTCACGCTCTCGTAGGTGACTCCCCTGCCTGCAGGCGGCGCCTCCTGTGCCCTGACCGTCATGGGGCTGGAACCAAAGCATACGATCACCATGACAAGGACCAGGAATGTCATGACCAGCGAACTGAATACGCGCTCCGTTCTGAACATCTTCTCACCGCCTCCCGCTTATAAATCAGCAAACATGTGTTCCGCGAACATCTGTTCTGTAGATAATATAGTGCCCGAACAGATGTTTGTCAAGCTTCCTGCGCAAAAAATCGAACAGAAGTTTGGAACAACCGTTTGCCTTTTCCGAACATGTGTGCTATCATGTTTACATAAACCATATGCATTATCCGGTTTACATAAATTATATGATGATCTAAGGAGGGGCCCATGTCGAAAGGCAGAATCTCCGCGAAACAGCAGGAAATCCTTGAATATATCAAAGAAAACATCTTACGGAAGGGCTATCCGCCGTCGGTCCGCGAGATCTGCGAGGCCGTGAAGCTCCGCTCCACCTCCTCCGTCCACGCGCATCTTGAGACGCTCGAACGGAACGGCTATATCCGCAGGGATCCCACGAAGCCGAGGACCATCGAGGTCGTGGACGAGTCCTTCAACCTCCCCCGCAGGGAGCTCGTGAACATCCCCGTCGTGGGCCGCGTCGCCGCGGGCGAGCCGCTCCTTGCGGAACAGAACATCTCCGACTACTTCCCCATGCCGGTGGAGCTTCTCCCGAACGCCGACCTGTTCATGCTGAAGGTGCGCGGAGAGTCCATGATCAACACCGGCATTCTTGACGGTGACACCGTGATCGTGGCGCGCCAGGAAACAGCGCGGAACGGCGAGATCGTCGTCGCCATGGTGGACGACGGCGCCACTGTAAAGCGCTTCTACCGCGAGAACGGGCACTTCCGCCTGCAGCCGGAAAACGACAGCATGGAACCCATCATCGTGAACGAATGCCGGGTCCTGGGCAAGGTCGTCGGCCTGCTCCGCCTCATGTGAGCTGTTTCATAACTAAAAAGGCTCCCCCGGAGCATGCAGGCATACGAAAGCCTGTCTGTCCGGAAGGGAGCATTTTTCTGTTCCGCTTTATTCTGTTCTTTTTTTCAGACCTGCAGCGCCGCAGTCTTCCGTTTTGCCCTTTCAGATCTGTACCGCCGCGGCATAGCCGTCGCGGGTCGCCTTCTGGATCGTCGCGGGGACAAGGCAGTCCCCGACCGGGATGACCAGGTCGGCGCAGCCGAAAAAGGCATCTCTCTCGTCTGCCTTCGGCCGCATCCCGGCGGCCACGATCACGGTATCCGCTGCGACTGCCTCTTCGCTTCCATCCTTATGCCTTACAAGGACCTTTCCCGGCTCCACCCTCACACAAAGCGTATCCAGCATCACACGAACAGGATTCTTCCTCTGTTTCGCCCGGTCCAGCTGCGCTTCCGCGCGGTCATATTCCCGGTCAAAATAAAGGAGATTGTGATAGACGATGTGGGGATCCTTCTCATTGGCCATGAGCTTTCCTGTCGCCTCCACCACCGTCACCTCTTTCCCCAGATTCGAAAAATACAGTGCCGCTTCGCAGCCGACAGAGCCGCCTCCGAGGACCAGGACACGGCTGCCTGTACTTCCGGGGTCGGTAAATGCCTGAAGCGCAGTCATGACGGCGGGCGCGTCCTGCGAGGCGGAGGAAGTATTAAGTCCCTCCACGGGAGGAATATATTCCTTCGCGCCTATGGCCACGATGATCACGTCGGCCTTCTCGGCTTTCGCGAGCTCCGGCGTCAGCGCGGTGCCGTATCTGACCGTGATGTTCCTGTTCTTTTCCACCGCTGTCACAAGGTACCTGCGGTATTTTTCCAGAAGCTCCTTAAAATCAACCTGCGCCGCGTGACGGAGCTGGCCGCCGGCCTCTTCGTTTTTCTCGTACAGGATCACCTCATGGCCGCGTTCCGCGCAGGTGATGGCCGCCTGCATGCCCGCAGGGCCGCCTCCCGCGACGAGCACCTTTCTGCGCGCCCCTGCCGGCCGCTCCATTGCCTTCCGGATATGCTCCCAGGAATTCGATGGGTTCACCGTACATCTGCTGTGCCCCGCCGGCGTGATATACAGGCATCTGAGGCAGCGGATGCACGGACGGATATCCTCCGGCCGGTCCTCGCGTACCTTCAGCGCCCAGTCCGGATCGGCAATATGGGACCTTGCCATGGCAACGAAGTCACAGGCGCCTTCCGCGATCAGCTGCTCGGCGAGATACGGGTCATTGATCGCCCCGACGGCATCGACCGGAATATGCACGTGCTTTTTCATCTCCCTGGCAAGATAGCTGTTGCATGCATCCTTCAGGAAGAACGTTGGATGCGTGATCACGAGCGAGTGAAGTCCGGACCGGATCCCCGCGGAGCACTGGATGATGTCCACAGAGTCCTGCAGAAGCTCCGCGGTCTGCACCGCCTCCCCGATGGACAGGCCGTCTTCGACAAAT
>CACXDR010000072.1 GCA_902766415.1 uncultured Lachnospiraceae bacterium | reverse complement strand
GGCTCCGTCGCCTTGAAGTTCCTGCGGCGCGCGGCAGGCATCCGCAGCGGGCTTCCGCACGTCCTCCGGCAAAACCCTGATGGTTTTGCCTCCGGAGGTGCGCTGAGCGCCGCCCTGAAGGCGGGCGCTCCCCTGCCGGGACGGCCCTGCTCCTGCCTGCCGTTTGCCGGAAACTTCAGCGGCTTCTCCGCAGGCCGCACTCCGCGGACGCGCGCTTACCTGTTCGGGCTGCGCATCAGCATGAAGGGATCAGCACCCCGGAAACTCCGTATGAAATCTGTCTGGTAAGCAGGCTTCCCGGCCCGATTTCATACATGATCTCCGGGGTGCTGATTTATTACAAAAAGTGCTTGTCCTTTTTTTAAAAACGTGGTAATATACCTGTGTTGCGAAAAGCACATGCGATAGTGGCGTAGTTGGTAACGCGCGACCTTGCCAAGGTCGAGACCGCGGGTTCGAGTCCCGTCTATCGCTCTTTTTTTATGCTTAAATATGAGGCTGCAGCATTAAGCCGGTGACCGGGCCGGAAAAGCTTAATGCGGCAGCCGCTTTCGTATCCGGAAAAGGAGCCGCCCATGAAAAGGAACCTCAAACTGACGCTCAGCTACGACGGAAGCCGCTATCTTGGCTGGGAGCACCAGAAGTCAACGAACCGGACCATCCAAGGGAAGCTGGAGGCAGTCCTGTCCCAGCTGGTCCTCGGCGCGCCCGCGCCCGCGGAGGCAGGGACCGGGGAGCCGCTCGTCAAGGTGACCGGCGCGGGAAGGACGGACGCCGGCGTGCACGCGCGCGCCATGACCGCGAGCGCCGTCGTCGACACGCCGCTTTCCGACACGGAGGTCCGGGATTATATGAACCGGTATCTCCCGGACGACATCTGCGTCTCGGAGGTGCGGACCGCCGCGGAGCGCTTCCACGCGCGCTACTCCGCGCACGGGAAGACTTACTGCTATACCTGCTGGTACGGGGAGACGAAGCCGGTCTTCGACCGGAAGTACGTCACGGTGCTGGAGCAGGCCCCGGACGCGGAGCGCATGCGCGCCGCGGCGGCGTTCCTCACGGGTACACATGACTATAAAAGCTTCTGCGGCAACCCGAAGATGAAGAAATCCACGGTCCGGTGCGTCGATTCGATCGTGATCCGGACGGAGGGGCCCTACATCCGGTTCTATTATCACGGGAACGGCTTCCTCCAGCACATGGTCCGCATCATGACGGGGACGCTGCTGGAGGTGGGGTACGGGAAACGCGCCCCGGAGGACATGCCCGGGATCTTCGACGCCATGGACCGGAGGGCAGCGGGCTACACCGCTCCGGCGCAGGGGCTCTGCCTCATAAAGGTCGACTACTGAAAGAAAATGCTAAGAAAGATTAAAGGACATCCGGCATAAACTGCGTTAAACTGGTATGCGTGAAACAGTCCCCATGAGGGACGCCGCGCGCGGAGAACGCGGGCGGCCCGGAATGAACAAAGAACGGAGAAGCGGATCCTATGAAGACGATGTCATTTGGAAAAGGAAGACCGGAAAAGGAGAAGAGGGGCGCCGTTCCCGGAGGGCGGGCCTTAAAGGGCGCGGTCCTCGCGGCGGCGTTAAGCGTTGCGGCAGCCTGCGCGGCCATGGCAGCGCAGGGACCGGGGGAGAAAGCTGCGGGAACCGGCGCGGTGGTGACCGGTGCCCCGGGCTCTGAAGAAACAGGGACGCAGACCGCAGGAGGCGCGGCACAGACCGCGGGAAGCACGGCACAGACCGCGGGAAGCGCGGCACAGACTGCCGGAAGCTGGATCTCCCTTGAGAACCTGAGCTACGATGTTTCGGCGTTCCAGGTGCCCGCGGGCGCCAGGACCCTGGTCGTGGTCGAGGGCTTCGCGGTAAAGGGCGGGCGCGAGACCTACAATGAAGAAAACGTCGCGGACGAGGGACGCCATAACAAGGCGCGCGTCACGGCGTTCACACGCGGGACCGACACGGATCCCTGGACCGCGGTGGTGCAGAGCAGCGCGGTCATGGGCTGGGCCGGCATGTCGAACGACCGGCACGAGGGAGACGGCACCACGCCGATCGGCTTCTTTAAGCTGGATACCCCATTCGGAAGGCGTCCCGCGCTCCAGGGCTTCCCGGCAGACTACCAGGAGATCATGGTGTCCCGGAAGAACCAGTTCTGGTCTGACAATACGAACCGCCTTGAGACCTCGGACAACGCCTCCGCGCAGAGCGGCGAGCGTCTTTACGAGGACTGGGCGTCCGGGATCTACAGCTACTGTCTGAACACCGGCTTCAACTCCGCGTACGTGAAGGGCGTGGGCAGCGCCATCTTCCTTCACTGCACGAAGCCCGGCAAGCCGTCCACGGCAGGCTGCATCGCGATGGACGAGAACGCCATGACGGCGATCCTCCGCCTGTACGCGCGCGGCGACAGCTACGTGGCGATGGCGCCGGAGGGGACCTTCGGCGCGGTCTACGGCGCCTACAGCGCGGGCGGCGTTTCCCCGGCAGGAAGCTTCCCGGCTTCCGCTCATGATATGCCCGCGACGCCTACGGTCATCCTGGACGGTTCGGCACAGACGGCGGTCTCCGGGACCACGGCAGCCGTGTCCCAGGACAGCGCCGGCACGGCAGGGGCACAGGCCGCATCCGGAACGTCCCAAGGCGTGACGGCTGAAGCGGCAGGGCTGAACTCCGGCTGGAAATACGCCGGCTTCTCAAAGATCAATTCCGGCACCGCGACGCTCTACAGGAACAACGGCGGCGCGCACGCCGGCACGGTGGTCTGCGTCAACGCGGGCCACGGCACGAAGGGCGGCACCTCGGTCAAGACCCAGTCGCACCCGGACGGGACCGGCAAGGTCACCGGCGGGACGAATGCAAAAGGCGCGGTCATGTCGGCTGCCGTCTCGACCGGCATGGATTTCGCGGACGGCACGCCGGAATACAAGGTGACGCTCGCGGCGGCGAAGCTTCTGAAGGAAAAGCTCCTTGCCCGCGGGTACAGCGTCCTCATGATCCGCGAGGAGGACGACGTGCAGCTCGACAACATCGCCCGCACGGTCATGGCGAACAACCTGGCGGACTGCCACGTCGCGCTCCACTGGGACTCCTCGACCTCGGACAAGGGCGCGTTCTACATGTCCGTCCCGGACGCCCTGAAATACATGGAGCCGGTGGCGTCCACCTGGCAGAAGAGCGAGGCGTTCGGAGACGCCGTCATCGAAGGCCTTAAGGGCAAGGGCGTAAAGATCTTCGGAAGCGGCCGCATGGACATGGACCTCACGCAGACCAGCTACTCGACCATCCCCAGCATCGACATCGAGCTCGGCGATAAGGTCTCCGACCACTCCGCCGCGAAGCTGGACGTCCTGGCAGAGGGAATGGCGGACGGGATCGACCGGTTCTTCCGGTGACAGGAAGGGCTTTTTCCGGCATTGAACGCTGTATTTTAATATGATAGAATTCTGGTTAAGAGATATCCGGGGCGCTTTTTGCGAAGGCGCGGGGGGCGTTCCGGAAAAACGCGACCAAGTAGGAGGTGGGCCTGCCACCTCCTATTTGGTTTGTGCCGGCATGAGCCGGGGCGAAGATCAAAACAAGAAACGGAGAACCTGCTATTATGGGTGAGAAACTGACAAAGGCTGATGTGAAAAAGATCGAAGAAGAGATCGAGATGCGGAAGCTTGAGCTCCGGCCGCAGCTCATCGCGGCGGTGCAGGAGGCGCGCGCCCAGGGCGACCTGAGCGAGAACTTCGAGTATTACGCCGCGAAGCGGGAGAAGAACCAGAACGAGAGCCGGATCGGGTATCTTGAGCGGATGCTGAAGAACGCGACGGTGATCGAGGACCGCGCGAAGGAGGACGAGGTCGGGCTGAACAAGGTCGTGGAGGTCCTTTTCGAGGACGAGGACGAGGTCGAAAGCTACAAGATCGTCACGCCGATCCGCGGCGATTCCATGCAGAACCGCATTTCCATAGAATCCCCGCTCGGAAAGGCGCTTCTACGCCACCACGCCGGCGATACGGTCCATGTAAAGACCGAGAGCGGCGGCTACGACCTGAAGATCCTTTCCATCACCACCGACGATACGGACGACGAGATCAGAAGGTTTTAAAAGACCTGCCTTGCCGTGTATGGTACAATGATGCAAAGCCTATCATTTTATGTAAAAGGAGACACACATGAAAACTGCACTGGTCGTTATGGCAGCCGGGATCGGTTCCCGGTACGGCGGCGGCATCAAGCAGCTTGAGGCAGTCGGCCCGTCCGGCGAGATCATCATGGACTATTCGATCTACGACGCGCGCCGCGCGGGCTTCGACAAGGTCGTCTTCATCATCCGGAGGGAGATCGAAAAGGACTTCCGGGAGGTCATCGGGGACCGCATTTCGAAGGTCATGGACGTGGAGTACGCGTACCAGGAGCTCACCGACCTGCCGGAGGGCTTCAAGGTCCCCGAAGGAAGGAAAAAGCCCTGGGGCACCGGACACGCGGTCCTTGCTGTGCGGCACATCGTGGACTGCCCGTTCGCGGTCATCAACGCGGACGACTACTACGGCCCGGAGAGCTTCCGGGCGGTCCATGACTACATGGCCGGGACCATGCAGACCGGGACCGGGCGCTTCGACATGTGCATGGCAGGCTTCGTCCTCGGCAACACGCTGTCCGACAACGGTACGGTGAACCGCGGCATCTGCACGCTGAACGCGGACGGCACGCTCGCGGACGTCCGCGAGACCTACGGGATCGCGGAGAAGGACGGCGTCATGTACGCGGAGGACGGGGACGGCGCGCCGGTCTCCGTCGCGAAGGACATGTTCGTTTCCATGAACATGTGGGGGCTGCCGCCGGAGTTCCTTAAGGAGCTGGAGCGGGAATTCCCGCGCTTCCTTGCGGAGACCTCGGGGGGCGGCGCGAAGGGGGAATTCATGCTTCCTGCCGTCATCGACCGCTGCATCAAAAACGGGACCGGCACGGTGCAGGTCCTCCCGACGAACGACACCTGGTTCGGCGTCACTTATAAGGAAGACAAGCCCGCTGTCATGGCATCGGTCAGGGAGCTGGTCGCGAAGGGCGTTTACCCGGAGAAGCTTTTTCAGGGCTGACAGGATCAAAGGATTTGTTTCATGAATGACAGGAATCACAAAAAATGCATTACACTGATCGGCATGCCGGCAGCCGGCAAGAGCACGGTCGGCGTCGTGCTCGCGAAGCGCGCGGGCATGCGGTTCATAGACGTTGACCTCGTGATCCAGGAGAAGACAGGGAAGCTTCTGAAGGACCTGATCGCGGAGCACGGGGACGAGGGCTTCCGGAGGATCGAGGAGCAGGTGAACGCGGAGCTTCAGGCGGAAAATGCCGTCATAGCCCCGGGCGGAAGCGTGGTATACGGTCCGAAGGCCATGGCGCACTTAAAGGAGCTGGGACCGGTGGTGTACCTGAAGCTCGGGTACTACGCGGTGCGGAGCAGGCTCGGGAACCTGAAGGACCGCGGCGTCAGCATAAAAAAGGGGCAGACGCTGAAGGACCTCTACAACGAGCGCGTGAAGCTCTACGAGAAATACGCGGATATCGTGATCGACGAGAAGGGGCTCAACACCCGGAAGGTCGCGGAGGCGATCATGAAAGCGGTC
>CACXDR010000071.1 GCA_902766415.1 uncultured Lachnospiraceae bacterium | reverse complement strand
CGGCCCGTACGGACAGGGCGGCCCGTTCCAGCAGAAGCCTGCCGGCTCCCGCAGCTTCTCGGAAAAGCTCCTGAAGCTCATCAACCCCGGCATGAAAATGTCCGGCATGAGCATCGCCGCGATCGTGTTCTGCATCCTCGGCGCTAATCCCCTCGGAGCGCTCCTGGGAATCATCGACATCTACCGCGACCGCACGAACCACCAGTACACCCACTGGCTGTCCGCCGCGGCGATCGCCGTCTTTCTCGTCTCTCTCATCTTTTTCGTTCTCGGCCTGTTCGGCCGGTAAAGGAGGCGCATCATGAAAACCGTGACCTACTGCCACATTGACGGCTGTCCCTACTGCAGGCAGGCGGACCAGATCATAAAGGAGCTCATCGAGGAGCATCCGGAGTATGCCGCGATCAGGTTCGACATCGTCGACGAGCACAAGGACCCCGCCCGCGCCGACAAGTACGACTACTACGCGAATCCCGCGATGTTCATCGGAGACGAGAAGCTTTACGAGTCCCACCTCTTTGAAAAGAAGGAAGAAGCCCGGGCGCATATCGAAAAGGTGCTTGCGCGGGCCATGGAGGACTGACCTCCTTCCCTTTACGCGCAGGCGCCTGTTTCCGCACAGGCCCCCGTTTCCGCACAGGCCCCCGCCGGGCATGGCACAGTGAAAAAGCTGCGGCATTAAGCAGATAGCCAGCTTAATGCCGCAGCCTTTTTGTTCATTTCCCGCTTTTCATTACCGTCTTCTTCAGCGCTTCATTTTCCTTCTTAAGAAGGGCCATGTCCCGTTCCAGGCGTTCCAGGTCCGGCACGAACGGCTCCGCCGCAGGATCCTCCGGCGCCCCGCTGTTCCCTGTGTCGGGAGCAAAGACCTCCTGCGCCGCTCCTCTTAGATCCTCGACGACCGCGCTGCACGCCCTGTAGAACGGCGTAAGTCCCAGGGAGGCGGACACGCCCTTCTGGTCGTGGGCCGCCTCGAATGCCGCCCTGTAGTCCCGGGCGGAAACAGCTCCCTCGATCCTTTCGTAACCGTTCTGCAGGATGAAGTCATCAAGACAGCGGAGATAGAACTTCTCGTCGTCCAGGAACCGCCGGAGCGCCCCCTTCATGTCACAGCCCTGAAGGGAAAGGGCCTCAATGGTCTTGTTCATGACAGCTTCTCCGCCCTCTCAAATTCCTTCGCAAGCGTTCCAAGAAGCCGTTCCGGCTCAATGGGCTTTGCAAGGAAATCCGTCATGCCTGCTTCCATGCACCGCTCCTCCGTCTCCTCCTGGACGTCCGCGGTCAGCGCGATGATCGGTATGGTCTTCGCGTCGTCCGTCTGCATGGCGCGGATCTCCCGCGCGGCCTGCAGCCCGTTCTTCACCGGCATCATGATATCCATAAGCACCGCCTGGTAATGGTACGCGCCCTGGCGGCGGAACATCTCCACCGCCTCCTGTCCGTCGCGGACAAGCTCGGAGCGGATCCCCTTGGTCGACAGGATCCTCATGATCACGTCCCCGTTCGTGCGGTTGTCCTCCGCGAGAAGGACGCATTTCCCGAACATCAGATGGTCCTCGAACGTCACGCCTGTGCGGTTCGCGAGAAGGATCTGGTCCTCCGTCGCGAGCGTATATTCAAGGTCCACCGTAAACTCGGTGCCCTTTCCGAGGGTGCTCTCGCAGGAGATGGTCCCGCCGAGAAGCTCTACAAGATTCTTGCAGATGTAAAGGCCCAGCCCGGTCCCCTCGCGAACGCCGTCGTCCTGCTCCTGCTCGAACGGCAGGAACATGCGGCTCTGGAAGCCCTCGCTGATACCGCGTCCGGTGTCGGATACGACGTAGGTGTGATGCGCCTTTCCCCCCTCGTATTTCACAAAGGTATCAAAGCGGATCTCCCCGTCCGCCGGTGTGAATTTCACGGCATTGCTCAGGAGATTCATGAGGATGCGCTCCACATGCTCGCTGTCCATGAGGACGTAACGCCCGGAGCAGCCGTTCATGCGGCTCGAGAAGCGGAGCCCGGCCTCCTTCGCGCGTGCGCGCACGATCATGATCACGTTGTTCAGGACCTCGTCCTCCCTGACCGTGCTGCTCACCGAAACGATCTTGCCGGCATTGATCCGGCTGGTCTCGAGGATCTCCTCGATCAGGTCCATGAGGTAACGGCTCGCGGACTGGATCTTTTCCAGATTGTCGCGGAGCGGCTCCGTGAGCCCCTTCTCGTGGAGGGAAAGGTCCGTCAGCCCGACGATCGCGGTCATGGGCGTCCGCATGTCATGGCTCATGTTGGAGAGGAAGGCCTCCTTCTCCCGGCCCTGGCGCATGGCGGCGCGCAGTGCCTTCGCCATCTCCTCGATCTGCTGCTGGTCGTCCATCTTCCGCGAGGTATCGACAAAGGTGATGACCAGGCCCTTCAGCTTCTGCTCCTTCTCCACGGTCTCGGCATCCTGCGCCGCGCTGTCCGAGCTGACCTGCACGCGGTAGGGCGCGATGCGGACCAGGTAGGTGCGTCCCGTGACGGACGCGCAGTGCCGCTCGATCGGCACCATGTCCTTCAGGACGTCGCGGCAGAGCTGGATAAGGTCGATGGTCGCGAAATTGTACGCGATATACCGGAGCGAGCGCCCGACGTCCTGGTCGGCAACGTTGAACTCCGTGGCGACGTACTCCGTGAATTTCCGGATGTTCAGATTCCGGTCTACCATAAGGATGCCGACGAGCGTCGTCGACAGGAAGTTCGCGAGGTCGTCGTTCAGGCCGGCAAGCTCGGTCACCTTCGACTGGTACTCGGAGTTCACCGTGTAGAGCTCCTCGTTGACGGACTGGAGCTCCTCGTTCGAGCTCTGCAGCTCCTCGTTCGCGGTGAGCAGCTCCTCGTTCGCGGCCTGCAGCTCCGCGTTCACGCTCTCCAGCTCGGAGACCGTCTGGTGCAGGTTGTCCTGTGAGATCTTAAGCTCGCGCTCAAGGTTCGAGATCCTCTGCGACGCGGCCGTATCCACGCGGTATTCGCGGATATCGCCCTGCAGCTTCCGGACGCCGCGGAGGAATGTCAGCGCCGTGTAGCCGGTCGGCGTCCCGTGGCGGTCGAACACCGGCTGCGCGGTGATCGAAATGTACTCCGGCGAGTCGTCGATCTGGACCGGGATCTTGTCGTAGACGACCTTGTCGTTGATGGCGCGGGACTCCCTGAGCGCGGTCGATACCGCGATCCTCAGATCGGTGCGCACGAGCGAGAAAATATCGAGCGTCGCGGCGCCGGTCGGTATGCTCATGAAATCGCTGGACACGCCGTAGGTCCTCTGGAGCTCGTTCCTGTCGTTCACGAGGGCGCAGGCAGGCATGAGCGTTTCGAAGATCGTGTTGTCGATCTCCCCCGTCTTGCCGGTGTCCTCCATCTCGTCGCTGCGCCTCTGCGGCATCGCGGTGTTCATGGTGCTCTCCACCGTCTGCATGGAGTAGTTGATCTTCGAGTGCGCGGGCGCGCGCCCCGACGCATTGTGGATGAAGATCTTCTCGTTCGCGCTGAGCGTGCGGAACACGTCGTCATAGTCAAAGACAGACTCCGAGCGCCCGAGGAAGAGGTACCCTTTGTCGTTCAGCGCCATGTGGAAGATGGCGAAGAGGTTCCTCTGCAGGACAGACTGGAAGTAGATCAGAAGGTTCCTGCAGCTGATCAGGTCCAGCCTTCCGAAGGGCGGATCCTGGAACACGTTGTGCTGCGCGAAAATGATCATCTGCCGGATGTCGTGGCGGATCGCGTACTTGTTGCCCTTCCTCAGGAAGTAGCGGCTAAGCCGCGTCACGCTCACGTCCTCGATGATATTGTCGCTGTAGATCCCGCGCGTCGCCGTGGAGACCGCGTCCCCGTCCAGGTCCGTCGCGAAGATCTTGATGTCGCGGCGCACGTTCAGCTCCTCCATGACCTCCGTAAAGAGGATCGCGATGGAGTACGCCTCCTCGCCGGTGGAGCAGCCCGCGACCCAGACGCGGATCTGCTGCGAGGGCTTGCCGTTCTGGACCATGGGCCGGATGACCTGCTCCTTCAGCACGTCAAAATAGTCCGGATCACGGAAAAAGCTCGTCACGCCGATCAGGACTTCCTTGGCAAGGACCTTCGCCTCCTCCGGGTTCGCCGAAAGATAGTTCACGTACTCTCTCAGGTTCCGGTTGTGCGTGACCACCAGACGGCGCTCGATCCGCCGGAGGATGGTGGTCTGCTTATAGTAGGCATAGTCGATGTTGGTAACGGATTTCAGGATGCTGAAAACCTGCGTCATCAGGTCGCTGTCCGTCAGCTGGAGCCTGCTTGAGGATTCCGCCATGGAGGCCGCGATGTGGGTCATTTCGCGGGCG
>CACXDR010000070.1 GCA_902766415.1 uncultured Lachnospiraceae bacterium | reverse complement strand
GTAAGGACGCCGAGAAGCACCTTCCGGACGTCCACGCCCTCCTCGCGGAGCAGCGGCTCTATGGTGCCGATCCTGAGCCCGCTGCGGTTCAGGACATCGTCCACCAGGATCACCGGCCTCCGGAAGGAATGGATGGTCCTGATCTGCGTCCTCAGCGGGGTGTAGCCCGGGAAGGCCTCGATCCGGTTGCTCATGAGGTCCGGCTCGTAGACCCGGTCGGTGTGGAGCGTCTTCGTGACCGTGTTCGGGACCACCGCGCTGCGGATGATCTTTCCGAACGGCACGCACATAAGCTCGCCCAGACGCCTCGGGATGGACGGCTCCCTCGGGACACCGTTCAGCTCCGTGATCCTGTCGACCAGGCGCTGGTACAGGAGGCCCGCGGCGATCGGCAGCACCAGCTGTCCGGGATAGAGCGCCGCAAGGCTCTTCTGCATGTTGCGCTGCGCCCTGCGGATCGCCCGGAGCACAGCCTCGTTGTGGTTGAACGGGTCCTTGACGACCGTGTCCATGTTCTGGAGGACCAGCAGGGGCTCGCGCATGTCGGCGACCATGACGGGGATCTCCTCCGCCGCCGGATTGATGCGCTTGAAGCCGAGCCGCTCAAACACCGGCAGCGCGCTGTTCCCCTCCGCGCTGTCGGGATAATAGACCGCCGTCTCGCAGAAGTTCTTGTACGAATGGACCGTCGCCTCCGCAAAAAGGAGCGTGTCCGCGTCGTGGAAGGAATCGTCGTGGACCGTCTCAAGCCCGGTCACAAGAAGGATGCGGCCGCTCGCGTGCCTTCGGATCATGTCCGCCCGCTCCACGTCCTTTAACACGCTGTAGAGCGCGTCAGGAGCAAGGAAGCGGTACGTGACGGACCCGATGACGCGTCCGCCCTCCTTCCCGCTCTTTATGGAGATGCGGCAGACCTCCCCCTCCTTCTCCTCCTCGAAGTAGACGGAGCGCGCCTGGACCACCGGCTTGTACTCCGGCTCGCGGAGGTAGAGGCCCTGGTTGTAGATGTACTCCTCTGCCACGGGGTCGATCAGGTCGGAGATGTCGCGGTTCCGGTCGATGTTCTCGCGGATCCTGGTGGAGCTGATCTCCTCAAGGTCCTGCGGGAGCTCAAGCTCGATCAGGTCGCCGCGGATGATGTGGACGATCTCCCGGTTCAAAAGGCTGTCGGTCTTCACGTCGCCGACGCGGCGGAACGCGATGTGGTTCATCCGGCAGATCTCGTCCTTCACCTCCGGGTTCCTGTAGTAGGAGGCGTTCGCGATGACGTCGCTCCCGACGACCATGTAGACCTCCTGGTCCGGGAACAGCGCCTTCAGCTTCCGCATATCGTCCGGGCAGCCCGGGTTCAGCGGCAGCGCCGCCGGGAAGAGGTTCACGTGGAGCTCCTCCGCCACGGACATGTTCACGATCTGGCGGCGCACATAGTACGGCTGCGCCTTCTTGGACCACGAGAACTCGTCGACCGAAAGGTAGACCTCGAAGCCCATGTCGCGGATCATCTTCGCGATGCCCTTGTGGGACAGCGTGAACGGGTCGAAGGTCCCCGGGAAGTAGGCGACGCGGCGCGGGATCTGCATGTGGAACTCTCCCTCCAGGATCCGGTACGCCGTGATGAAGCGGTAGATCGCCGTGAGGGCCGCCGCGCGGTAGAGCTGCGTGAGCTCGCCGTCGTTGTTTTCGGAAAGCTGGAAAAGGATCTTCCTCGAGATCCGCTCGAAGATGTTCTTCTTTTCCTGCCTGGTGAAGCTTTTCGTGCCGAAGATGCTCGAGCCGAGGACCAGCATTGCCTCCTGGCGGACATGCTCGCGGTAGCTCGACATGCCGACGAGGATCAGTCCCACGATCCTGGAAAGGCGCGCGCTGTGGACCTCGTCCTCATCCGGGAAGCGCTTCTTGTATTCCGGATAGTGCGCCGCCATCACGCCGACCGTGTCGAGGACCACGCTGACCACGCGGTCCTCCGGGCTTGCCGTGAGCCTCGTGAACTCGGCGATGATCTCGTCGAGCTGCTCCGGCGGGAGCCACATGGCGACCTGTCCGAGCCACTGCGGGATGGAGCGCGAGAAGTCCGTGCCGCCCGTAAGGAGCCCGTGGAGCATCTCGACCGCGATCTCGTTCTTCTGGTCGTCGGTGAGGAACGGCATGAGCCTGAGCAGCGCCTCGCCCGCGGTCGTGCGGACCAGCATGTAGTCGCCCACCTTGATCATGTTCGAGAAGTGCGCGGCCACGTGCATGGCCTGGTCCGTCCTCCCGTTGTACACCTGGTCCGCGAGAAGCTTGATGTTCACGCTCTTCACGATCCACGGCGTGGTCGTCTTCAGGTTGTCCAGGAAGATGTCGGAGATGAATTCCGTATGGTAGAGCGTCTCCTTGAGCTCCGGCGCGTCCTTCCCGAGCTTCGAGAAAACGCGGTAGCGGAGGAAAAGCTCCGTGATCGTCTCGTTCTTCCGGCCTGTCTTTACGGACTCGAGGATCTCCCCGCAGACCGGGAGCGTGTTGTTGTACTCGGAGATCTGGCGCAGGGCGCGGTACGCGGAGGTGCGGACCTCCTCGTGGCCGGAATCGTGCTTCGCGATCGCGAAACGCGCCGCGCGCGCAAGATCATCGTCCGACATCCGGTCGAACGGGAACACCTGCACGGCGTTCAGGAGGACGAACGCTGCCGGGTCTTCCATTTTGTCCGGCTCGTCGTAGCGCCGGAGGAGCTCCTCCATGAAAAGCGGGAGGTCGTCCGGCTCGGCGGAGCGCACCACCGCCATAAGGATGTTCTTCAGCTGGGAGTTGATCCTCTCCCTCTGGAGCTCGATCAGCTTCCTGTCCGGGTGAAGGACGAGGTCGATGTACTCGTTCCACAGCCTGATCACATGCTCCTGGGCGGCGTCGCCGATCCCCTCGGGCCTTCTCTTCCGGTAGCCCGCGTTGAACTGCGCGATGACCTGTCCGAGGACGTCGGCCGCCTGGACGCGGATCTCGCCGTCCCTGTGCATGAAGAGCTCGTAGAGGAAGCTCAGCATGCGCTCCTTCTGCGCGTCGCTCGTGTAGGTGAAGTACTCGCGGAGGATGTTCAGGTACGCGCGGACGTTCTTCCAGTTCTTCTCAGACCTCGCGGCCTCGAGGAGCTCGCCGAACTGCCGCTCGGCGGACATCCGGTGCATGACCGCGATGTTATGCTCGATCGCCATGAAGGTGAGGGACCTTACGATCTGGTCCGGCGTCCGGAGCACGACGTCCGGAAGCTGCTCCGGTGCCGGCGGGTCGTCGTCAAGGTCCACGTCGACGCCCTGCGCGATCATCCACTCTTCAAAGTCGGCGAGCTTCGCGTAGACGAAGCGGTAGCGGAGCGCCTTCTTCTCGTCCACGTTGTCGAGCTTGTCCAGGATGACGTCAAAGGCCTCCGCGAGGGAGGAAATGTGCGTCACGGGGATGCCGTACGGCCCCTTCGACTGCTTTACGCGGAAGTCGGAATAGATGAGCGTCAGGGATTCGACCGACAGGTTCTCAGGCTCCAGGTCCCAGTTCGAATGGTTCGCGGCAACGTGGCCCGTGTACGGGATGTCGTGCGCGCGGAACCAGATGTCCGTGTAGTAGTAATGCATGTAGGGCACGTTCTCGTTCGGCTTGCACCCGAACTTGCCGATGTCGTGTCCCGCTGCCGCGCCGGAGATCATGGCGAGGTCGATCGGCGCGCCCGCGTCGAAAAGCCCCCGCGCCACCTTCATGGCAACGAAATGGACGCCGGCGATGTGCTCCAGCGTATTGAACTTCGTGACCTCGGCGTTCAGGCGCATCATCTCATAGACATACTCCCTGTGCCAGGCCTTCTTGAATCTCCGGTACTCCCGGTAGGTGTCGAACTGCTCCGCCTCCTCGTCGGAAAGGAACACGAAGTCCCGCAGCGGGTCGAACGGCACGTACTGGCGCTCGATGTCGTAGATAAAGCGGAGCACCGTAAGGTAGAACACGGCGCCTGCCCTGTACGGCTCGGCGAATTCGGTGAATTCCGGCTCCGGGTACAGGATATGGCAGGCGAACCGGTAGGTGAAGGGCATCCACCCCTCCTCCGGCTCCTCGGAAAGGACGTGCATGGCAGGACTCGCGATATCATAGATCTTTTTGCAGCTGATCCTCCCGGTGACGGGGAAAAGCGGCTTCAGCTGCTGCTCCCAGTACTCCCGGTTCAGGACCATCTGCATGACGGCCTGCCTGACGCCTGCCTCCTTCAGGAACGCGTCCGACGTAAGCTCCTCTGACAGCGCTTTCCAAATCTCACGGATATCGTTCATGTTTTCCTCCTCAGTGGCTCATGCCGCGGTTCGTTACCGGCCGGTATAGCGGTTCGTTACTGCGCGGGTGTCGACCCGCGTGCGCTCCAGCATCTCGAGATCGTTCTTTAAGTAGACCGAGGCTGCGAGGTTCGCGTCGTAGCTTACGCAGTCCCCGCGGTCCGGGCAGAGCGGCTGGTTGATGGCTTCGGACAGCCTTGAAAGCGTCAGGTTCCTTGAAAACTGTGCCCTGTACTCCTGCTCAAGGACCAGCAGGATGTCACGCGCGCACTTGATGCAGCACATGGAGAACCGGAACAGGGCCTCCGGGTCGGTATCCGAAAGCGGCGGCTGCGTGTAAGGCTGGATCAGGTTGATGGACGGCGTGAGGCCGGCGACCTGCACGCTGTTCCTGCGGACCGTGTCGCCGCCGATGAACGGGTACAGCGCAGATTCCGCGAACCAGTAGCGCATGTTCGGGACGAAGTAGACGCCCTCTCCGTCAAGGTTCATGGTCGCGAGCACGTCGCGCCCGTAGCCGGTCAGCACGCCTAAGAGGACCTTCCGGAGCTCGATCTTTTCCTTCCTGAGGAGCGGCTCAAGCGTCCCGATCCTCAGGCCGCTGCGGTTCAGGACATCGTCCACCAGGATGACCGGGCGGTCGAAGGACTTGATGGCCTTCACCTGCGTATGGAGCGGCGTGTAGCCCGGGAACGCCTCGACCGTGTTGACCGTGAGATCCGGCTCGTAGATACGGTCGGTGTGGAGCGTCTTCGTGACCGTGTTCGGGATGACCGCGCCGCGCATGACCTTCCCGTAAGGCACGCACATGAGCTCGCCCTGCATGCGGGGCACCACCGGCTCGCGCGGCACACCGTTCATCTCGGTGATCTTGTCCACGAGCCTGTGGAACAGGAGCGTCGCGGAGACCGGGAGGACCAGCTGTCCGGGATAGAGCTTCGTCATGGCGTGCTGGAGATCCTCCTGGGCCTTGTAGACTGCCTCGAGCACGCGCTCGTTGCTGGAGAACGGCTCCTTCAGCGCGGTCTCCATATCCTCAAGGAGGAGGAGCGGCGCGTGCATGTCCACCGCGAGGAGCGGGTCCCCGGGGTGTCCGTGGTCCACCTCGACGAAGCCCTCGCGGAGCACCGCGGAGATGACGAGGTTCGGAAGATATTCGTCGTGCACGTAGAACAGCGCCGTGTCGCAGCGCTGCTCGAAGGAGCGGACGATCGCCTCCGTGAGGAGGAGCTGCTCCGCGTCGTAGATCGAGCAGTGGATGCCTACGTAGATGCCGTTGATCAGGAGGACCTCCGCGGACGTGCGCCTGCGGATGATGTCGGTCCTGTCGACGTCCTTCAGGACGTCAAAGAGCTCGTCCGGCCCAAGGTACCGGTAGCGGAGCGCGCCCTCGAGCCTTCCGCCCTCGGCGTTGTTCCTCAGGACCAGGAGGTGGTCCCCGGAGCCGCGGACCGGGGCGTCAAGCTTCTCGCCGCCCTTCTCGTACTGGAGGACCGTGTCGCGGAGCTCGTCGAAGAGCGCCTCGTCCGGCTCCTCCACAGCCTCGAAGGAGATGGCCCTCGCCTTGACGATCGGCTTGTCCTCCGGCTCGCGGAGATACAAGCCGTTGTTGTAGATGTATTCCTCGACGACCGGCTCGATCAGGTTCGAGATGTCGCGCCGCTGGTCGATGTTTTCCCTGATCTTCGAGGAGCTGATCTCCTCGAGCTGCTGCGGGAGCTCAAGCTCGACAAGGTCGCCCGTGAAGCGCTTCATGATCTCCCGGCTCTCTTCCATCTCCGCCTCGGGCTCGCCCGCGCGGCGGAACACGATGTGGTTCATGGCGTAGACCGCGTCGCGCACCTTCGGGTTCTTGTAGAAGGTCGCGTGCGCTATGACGTCGCTGCCTGTCACGAGATACACCTCGCGCCCCGGGAAGAGCTCCACGAGCCTTCTTAAGTCGTCCGGGTTGCCCGGGCTCAGCGGGATCTCCGACGGGAAGAGGTTCACGTGGAACTCGCCCGCCGTGGACATGTTGACGATCTGGCGCCTGACGAAGTGCGGCTGGGCCTTCTTGGACCAGCGGAACTCGTCGACGGACAGGTAGACCTCGAAGCCCTGGTCGCGGATCATCTTCGCGATGCCCTTGTGGGACAGGGTGAACGGGTCAAAGGTGCCCGGGAAGAAGGCGATCTTGGTGCGCATGGGGATGTCGAGCTCGCCCTCGAGCAGCCGGTACTCCGTGATGAAGCGGTACATGGCGGACAGGCTGGAGGCGCGGAAGAAGTGCGTAAGCTCCTCCCCCTTCTTCTCCGTGAGCTGGAACAGGATGCTCCTGCAGGCCATGGCGAACATGGTCTTCTTCATCTTCCGGTCGAGGACCGGAGACTCGAAGATGCTCTGGCCGAGGACCATCATGGACTCCTGCCGGATCTTCTCGCGGTAGCTCGCGAGGCCCGTAAGCAGCATGCCGACCAGGCGCTGCCCGCGGCTCTCCCAGACCGCCGTGCTCTCGCCGAAGCGCTCGCGGTAGCCGGTATAGTTTTCAAGCATGACGCCGACCGTATCGAGCGCGACCGCGACCACGTGGTCGCTCGGGTTCGCCAGCAGGCCGCTGATCGAACGGATCGCCTCGTCAAGCTGCTCCGGCGGGAGCCAGAGCGCGAACTGGCCGAGCCAGCGCGGGATAGAACGGGAATAGTCCGTCTCGCCCGTCTCGAGGCCGCGGATCATTTCCACCGCGATCTCGTTCCGCTGGTCGCTCGTAAGCTTCGGGGCTATGCGGACCAGCGCCTCGCCCGAGGTCCTGCGGACCAGCATGTACTGGCCGACCTTGATCATGTTGGACAGGTGCGTCGCGACGTGAAGGGCATTGCCCTCCACCCCGTTCTCCGCCTGGTCCGCGAGGAGCTTGACATTGACCGCCTTGACGATCCAGGGCGTATTGGTCTTCAGGTTGTCGAGCGAGATATCCGGGACCACGTCCCTCGTGTAAAGCTTTGCCTTCAGCTCCGAGGTATCCTCCCCGAGGATCGTGAGGATGCGGTAGCGGAGGTAAAGCCTCGTCGCGCCGTCCTTTTCCGGGGCGTTCTTCACAAGCTCCGCGATCTCCCTGCAGACCGGCAGCTCACGGATCGATGTCATCATCTGACGGAACGCGCGCCACGCTGCGGTCCTTACCTCAAGGGCCGGGTCCTCGTACTTCGCGATCGCGAACCGGGCGATCTTCTCCCTGTCGGCGTCGTTTAAACGGTCAAGCGGGATGGCCTCGACCGAGTTAAGAAGGACGAAGCTCTCGTGCGGACCTGCCTTTTCCGGCTCCTCATAGCGCTTAAGGAGCGCCTCGAAGAACATGGGCAGGTCGCCCGGGTCCGCGTATTTCACGAGCGCCTGGACGATGTTCTTCATCTGCGAGCTGATACGCCTGCGCTGAAGCTCTATGAGCCTCTCGTCCGGGAACAGGACCGCGTCGATATAGTGGTTCCAGAGGCGCATCACATTTTCCTGGGCAGTGTCCTTCATGCCCTCCGGGCGGCGCTTTCTGTAGCCCGCGTTGAACCGGGCGATGATCTGGCCCATCAGCTCCGCTGCCTGGATGCGGATCTCGCCGTCGCGGTTCATGAACCACTCATAAAGGAAGGACAGCGCCTGCTCCTTCTGGAGGTCGTTCGTGTAGGTGAAATATTCGCGCAGCACGCCGAGGTACGCGCGGATGTTCTTCCAGCTCTTCTCGCTTCGCGCGGCCTCAAGGAGCTCGCCGAACTGCCGCTCGGCGGACATGCGGTGCATGACGTCGACGTTATGCTCGATCGCCATGAAGATGAGGGACTGGACGATCTCCTCCGGCGTGCGGAGCACGACGTCCGGCAGCTGCTGCGGCGGCTGCGGCTTCCCGTTCAGGTCCACGTCGATCCCGTGGGCGCGCATGTAGTCCTGGAAATCCGAAAGCTTCGTGTAGACGAAGCGGTAGCGCTGCTCCTTCGCCGCGTCCACGTTGAACATCTTTTTTATGATGACGTTGTAGGCGTCGGAAAGCGTGGAGATCCGGGTCATCTCCTTCCCGTCCTTCCCGCGGCTCTGCTTCACGCGGAAATCCGAATAGATCAGCGTGAGGGACTCGACGGACAGGTTCTGCGGCTCCAGGTCCCAGGTGGAATGGTTCGCGGCGATATGGCCGATATAGCGTATTTCGTGCGAGGTGAACCAGAGGTCCGTGTAATAGTAGTGCATGAACGGGACCTTCTCGTTCGGCTTGCAGCCGAACTTCCCGAGGTCGTGGCCTGCCGCCGCGCCGGACATAAGCGCGAGGTCTATAGGCGCGCCTGCCTTTAAAAGTCCTCTTGCCATGACCATGGCGACGTAGTGGACGCCCGCGATGTGCTCGAGCGTGTTGAACTGCGTCACCTCGGCGTTCAGGCGCATCATCTCGTAGATGAATTCTTTATGCCAGTACTGCTTGAAGCGGATGTACTCCTCGCCGGTGTCGAAACGCCGCGCCTCGTCGTCCTCAAGGAAGCGGAAGTCCTTCATCGGCTCGAACGGGCAGCAGCTCCGCTCGAGGTCAAAGAAGAACCGGAGGATCGTCAGGTAATAGACCGCGCCGGCACGGTACTTTTCGCTCTCCTCCCGGAAGGACTCCTCCGGGTAAAGGATGTGGCAGACATACCGGTAGGTGAACGGCATCCACCCCTCCTCCGGCTCTGGTCCCATCAGGGCCATGGCCCAGCGGCAGATGTCGAACAGCTGTCTGCAGGTAAAGCGCTTCCGGATGGGGAACAGATTCTTCATCTGCGCTTCCCAGTAGTCCCGGTTGAGGATCATCATCATGGTCTCGCGCCTCAGGCCGGCCTCCTCGAGAAACTCCCTTGAAGTCAGCTCTGTCACAAGATCATCGTAGACCTTTCGTACTTCCTTTTTGCTCATTCTTTCTACCCCGTTCTATACTGCGTCGGAGGGTCTTCACGGCTTCTTTAAAGCGTTTTTTTTGTTTCGTGAAGGACGCTCCATATAGTTAACAGTATAGTTTTCAACGCCTCTGTTTGCAAGGAAAAGCGGAACGATCCGGCCGCTTCCGCCCTCTCGTTCCGCTTTGTTTTCCGCGCTTCCGGCCCCCGTCCCGGGGGCCTGCTTCCTGTTTCTCCGGACCCCGTCCGGGGGTCCCGCTTCCTGCGTTCCCGGGCCCTGTCCCGGGGCCGTTTTTCAGGCTTTCGTCCCGTACTTGTCCTTCAGGTACCGGTACATGACGGCCGCGCCGTCCGCGATGCTTTTATAGCTCGTATACTCCTTCCTGTTGTGGGAAATGCCGCCGCGGCACGGGATGAATACCATCCCGGCGGGGCAGATCTCCGGGAAGCACATGGCGTCGTGCCCGGCCCCGCTTGGCATGCGCCGGCAGCTGATGCCAAGCTCCTCCGCCGCCCGGAAAAGCCCGTCCTCTGTCTCCTTTGTAAGCTCGACCGGCTCCACGGTATTCACCTGCTCCTTCCGGTACGTGATGCCCCGGCGCAGGCAGATCCTGCGCACCGCCTCGAGCATGTCCTCCTCCATCCGGGCAATGCTGTCCTTCCGGATCCCGCGGAGGTCGACCCCCAGGGTGACCTCGCCCGGGATGACGTTCATGACGTTCGGCGTATTGTCCAGGACGCCGACGGTCGCGACGCTGTCAAAGGCCGCCTCGCGCTTTCCGGCGTTCTCTACCTCAAGGATGATCTCCGCTGCCGCGCAGAGCGCGTCATACCGCATGGACATGGGCGTGGCGCCGGAGTGGTCCGCCATGCCGCTTAAGTAAAAGCGCCAGCGGTCCGGGCCTGCGATCGTCGTGACGACGCCTGTCTCCGTCCCTGTCTCCTCCAGGACCTTTCCCTGCTCGATGTGGAGCTCGAGATACTCCCGGATCCCGGAGATGCGCTTCGGGGCGAGGGACCAGCCCTTTTCCCGGAAGATCTCCCCGAGCGTCCTGCCGTCCTTCCCCTTAAGGCCGCCCACGCTGTCCGCGTAGCTGTCCTGTGTGATCAGCCCGCTCCCGATGGTGCAGAGGCCGAAATTCGAGGACTCCTCGCAGCGGAACGCGCCCACGCGGACCGGGACGCGGAGCCCCTCCCGCATGGCATGGCGCAGGACCATGAGGCCCGCGATCACGCCGCCCGGGCCGTCGTACACGCCGCCTCCGATAACGGAGTCAAGGTGCGACGCGACCAGCACGTAGCCGTCCTCCGCGCTGTCTGTGACGTAAGAGTTGCCGGCATCGTCCGTAAGGTACATGCAGCCGAGCTCCGCGGCAAAGGACGCGAAGATCTCATGCATGCGGTCCTCTGTTTCCGAGTAGCCGAGTCTCGTGACCCCGCCGCCGGGAAGCTTTCCGACGGAAGCAAACCTGCTGAACGCGTCAGTACAGAAAAGAAGGTCATCGGCCGGGTGTTCCATAAGCGCTCCTTCCCCTGAAAAAAGCTGCGGCCGGCGTCAGGGCCGGCTGGTTCTGTCAGTTGTTTTGCGGTGCTTATGTCTGTGCTTTCATCGTATCAGGTTCATTGTACCATGGCACCTGGGCAGGCGGATACTTTTTTTCGGCGGGCCGGACGCATTTTCGAACATATGTTCTTTACTTCCGGCAGCACCGGTGCTATGCTTTATTCGAACGTATGTTCTTTTTCGTTTGCTGCTGTCTCTGCCTTCAGAAGGCAGGGCCGGCGAAAGCTTAAGTGCGAAAGTATATTCCGGGTCTGCAGAAAGGGCCTGCGGAAGGACCTGCGGAAAGACCTGCAGAAGGACCTGCGGAAGGGCCTGCGGAAGGACCTGCGGAAAGGAGGGCGTATGGGCGGGAACGGTTCCCGCGGTCAGGCGGTACGCGCGGACATGAGCTGCATCTGCATTGACCTGAAGTCTTACTATGCCTCCGTGGAGTGCGTCTTCCGGGGGCTGGATCCCCTGAAAACGAATCTCCTGGTCGCGGACGAGACGCGTTCCGACCAGACCATCTGCCTCGCGGTCTCCCCCTCCTTAAAGGCCATGGGCGTCCCCTCCAGGCCGCGGCTTTTCGAGGCGAAGCAGGCTATCCGGCAGTATGAGGCGCTGCACCGGACGAAGGTGGAATACATCACCGCGGTCCCGCGCATGGCGGAGTATGAGCGGATCTCCGCCCTCATCTATTCCATCTACTTAAGGTACGTGGCCCCGGAGGACATCCACGTCTACTCCATCGACGAGTGCTTCATCGACTGCACCGCGTACCTCCATTTTTACCGGAAGGAGGCGGAGTCCGCGCACATGCACCCCGCCCGCGTCCTCGCCATGACCATGATCCGGGACGTCCTGAAAACTACCGGCATCACCGCCACCGCGGGGATCGGCACCAACCTCTATCTCGCGAAGGTCGCCATGGATATCGTGGCAAAAAAATCCCCCGCAGACCAGGACGGTGTCCGGATCGCGGAGCTCAATGAGGATTCCTATAAGTATCTTCTCTGGGACCACCGGCCCCTGACGGATTTCTGGCAGATCGGTCCCGGAACGGCACGGCGCCTGTATACGGCCTTCATGTTTACCATGGGGGACGTCGCGGAGCGCTCGCGCTGGGACGAGGAGTTTTTTTATAAAACGTTCGGCGTGGACGGCGAGATCCTGGTGGACCACGCGTGGGGCATAGAGCCGGTCACCATGCGGGACATCAAGAGCTACCGCCCGGAGATCCGGAGCCTTTCCTCCGGCCAGGTGCTTTCCCACGCCGCGCCCTACACGGAGGCGCGGATCGTCTTCTCAGAGATGGTCGACGGGCTCTGTGCGGACATGCTCGCGAAGGGAAAGACCGCCCGTACCTTCTCCTGGATCGTCTCCTACGACTACCGGAGCCTGGAGGCCGTCCCCGGCTACAGCGGGCCGGTCGCCGTCGACTTCTACGGGAGGCTCCACCCGAAGCATAACGGGGGGACCGTCCGCCTGCGGGAGTATACGAACTCCGTGCGCCTGGTCATGGACGCCCTGCTCGCCTCCTTCGACGCGCGCACCGACCACCGGCTTCTCTTCCGCCGGCTCGGCGTCAGTGCCGACGGCACCGCCTGGGACGGCGGCGCTGTCCAGCTGGACCTCTTCACCGATTACGACGCGCTGAGAAAGGAGCGCCTTCTCCGCCTGGCCATGCTCTCCGTCCGGCGGAGATACGGTGCGGGCGCGCTCTTCCGGGGCACGGACCTCCTGAAGGGCGCTACGGCGCTGGAACGGAACCGGCAGATCGGCGGCCACAGGGCATAGCGGCTGTCCGCCGCCCTGTCAGCCGATCGTCAGGATGTCCACGAAGCCCGTAACGTCAAAGATCTCCATGATGGTCTCGTTGACGTGGAGCACCTTCATGCTTCCCTGCCTGATCATGATCTTGTGGGCGGAAAGGACTGCCCTCAGGCCGGCGGAGGAAATGTACTCCAGCTTTTCAAAATCAAGGACCAGGTCCGTCACGCCGTCCAGGGAGCTCTTAAGCATCTTCTCGAATTCCGGAGCGGAGACCGTGTCGAGCCGTCCCTCAAGGGCAAAGGTAACGGTGCCGTTTTCCACCTTTTTATCTATATTCAGCATTTCAGTTTTCTCCTTCCAAACGCCCTGCGAACAGCGTCTCACAAATATTTCTTCAGGTACAGGACGTTATGGCCGTCCTTGTACTCGTAACGTACTTCATCCATGATCTTTTTCACAAGGAATATCCCCAGACCGCCGACCGGCCGCTTGTCCGCCGACAGCGTGATGTCCGGCTCCTTCACATGGAGCGGGTCATACTGCTTCCCCTGGTCCCTGAAGACCAGCATCGCGACTCCCGGATCCTTCCCGGCTTCCAGGCGGACAGTGACCATGCCGGTCTCCGGCTCGTAGGCATATTTCGAGATATTGCTGAAGATCTCGTCGATCACGATGTCGATCTCCATCTGCTTTTTCTTCGGGCAGCCTATCTCCTCAAGCCAGCTGTTCACCTGGTCCGTCACTGTCTCGATGTTTTCGATCTCCGCCTTGACAGTAAGTTCCTTCATTGTTCCGCTTCCTTCCTGCCTTTCCCCGGGAAAGGCATATTATATCCCTGCTGCATCTGCCCCGCGCCGGAACCTCCTCCGCCGCCAGGGCTCAGATCCTGATCGTCAGCACGTTCAGCCCGAACATGTTCTGGTACCTTACATCCCGCGCGGTCTTAAAGACCATGCGGATGCCGATATTCTTCACGGGATCCCCGGGATCGCTGATCCTGAGCCTCTCCGCCGGATCAAAGGGCACGCAGTCGTCCCTGATCCTCAGTATCACGTCTCCGTCCTTATGCACCACACGCACGTCGACCTGATGCTTTTTCGTGTCCTTCCTGAAGCCGTGGTCTATGACGTTCCCGGCCATCTCCTCGAGCGCAAGCGCGGCAAGGTGCGCGCGCCGGGCGTCGATCCCCTTTCCGTCGCAGAACTCCTGCACCCTGACAGCGATGCCGACGACGTCCTCCATGGTCTTCACCCTGAGGTCCATGCGTTCGTCCTCCGGGACGCCGAAGCTCTCCGGAATGGCCATGAGCTCACTCATGTTCCGCGGGAAATGCTTCCCGATGATCCACGCGTAGCCGATGACTACGAGCGTCGTCACGACGCCGTTCAGCACGTTCGCGATGTAGGCGCTGTCCATACCCACCGCCCGGATGAGGAGCGCCGTAAAGCCGGCCACGCACACCACGCCGTCCAGGAGGGACAGGATGTGCACGAGCCAGAGCTTGCCGGACGCCTGCCCGTAGCAGACGAAGTGCATGCAGATGATGCTGAGCGGCATGCAGAGCGGAAGGATCCTTAAGCCGTGGACCGTCATCATGTAGACAGGATCGGACGGGTCACGGAAAAATATGCGTGTAAGCGGGACCGCCGAAACGATCAGCACCGCTGAGATCCCGCACATCAGCGGGACGAATCTCCGGAACATGACGCGCATGACCTCGGTAAGCGATTCCCGGTCCTCCTCTCCGATGCTGACGCTGATCATCAGCCTGGAGACGGCAAGCATGCCGGTAGGCACGGCCCAGAAAATGCGCAGGAGGTTGTCCGCCGCGGCGAATGCCGAGATACCGACGC
>CACXDR010000069.1 GCA_902766415.1 uncultured Lachnospiraceae bacterium | reverse complement strand
GGGATCTTCACGATCCTCTACATCGCCCTCTTCGCGGTGCTCACGGTCCCCTCGAACGGGATCCTCCGCGGCGAGGACGGCACTGTCATGAACGGGCCGCTGATCTCCGGACTGGTCCCGGTCCTGATCGTCTACTTCATCCTTGTCGGCGTGGTCTACGGCGTGAAGGCCGGGACCCTGAAGAACGCGAACCAGGTCCCGCAGTTCATGGCGGAGAGCCTGACCTCCCTGACCGGCTATATCGTCATGGTCTTCGTCATCGCGCAGTTCATCAGCATGTTCTCGTACACAGGGCTTGCGATGATCATCGCGGTGAAGAGCGCGGACCTTCTTAAGTCCGTCGGCCTGACCGGCATCCCGATGATGATCTTCTTCATCCTTCTCTGCTGCGTCGTCAACCTGTTCATGACGAGCGGAAGCGCGAAGTGGTTTATCTTTGCCCCGATTCTGGTCCCGATGATGGCGATGTTCGGGTACAGCCCGGCATTTGCCCAGGTCATTTACCGTATCGGCGACAGCTGCACGAACGCGATCACCCCGATCTATCCGTACATCCCGATCGCGATCGGCATGGCGAAGAAGTACGACGACAAATTCGGCATGGGTTCCCTGATCTCGATGATGCTCCCGTACGCGCTGGCGTTCCTGGTATCCTGGATCGTCCTCCTGATCGTCTGGGTCGTCTTAAGGCTTCCGGTGGGACCCGGCGCGCCGGTCTTTATGTAAGGGAATGCGGAACATTTACGATTTTAAGGAGAATACAGAATGATGAAAAGCATAACGGAACGCTATGAAGCCGCCGGGCGCCTGCTCGTGCAGCATACGCGGAACGCTGTGCTGAACGGGCGGCCGGACTTCACATGGAAGGACGGCCGTCTTTTCTGGCACAGGGAGCTCCGCATCGACGGCGCTGTGGTGCGGCGGCCGGTCTGCCTGGACCCGGAGACCGGCGCGGAGAAGGAGGTCTTTCCGGATCCGGCAGTCACTGAGCAGACATGGGACGATGAACCCGGCGTGACAGTTTCTCCCGACGGGCGGAGCGCGCTTCTCCGGAAGGGCTTCGACCTGTGGCTGAGAAGGGCGGACGGGACGGAGCTCCGACTGACAAAGGACGGGGAGGAGAAGGTCACCTACGGGGACTGGCTCGATATTTACAGCCAGGTCACGCTGAGAAAAATAGGGAAGCTGGTACCACCGCAGGCGCTGTTCAGCCCTGACGGGAAGTATTTCGTGACGTACCGCGCGGACCTCCGGAGGGTGAAGACGCTGCCGGTGATCGAGTCCTGCGGCCTTCCGGAGGAGGACCTCCGGCCCCGCGTCCATACCTACGCCTGCCCGTTCGCGTCCGACGCGGACGATGAGATGCGGGAGGTAACGCTTTACCTTGGCGACGTCGTTTCCGGGACACTTGCGAAGCTTCACGCGCCGGCCTATACGATCCCCGTATTCATGTCGGAGGAGAAGGCCTTCGCGCGCTGGCTCCCGGACTCCTCCGGCTTCTGGTTCACCTGGCAGCCGCGGGACTTCTGCGGGGCAAAGCTCTTCTTCACGGAGGCGGCGACGGCAGAGACCACGCTCCGGGTCAGCGAGACGTCGGACCGCTTCATGAACCTCGGTGCGTTCGGTCTTCTCGACGGCTACGGGAGCTACCAGTTCTCCAATTTCGTGACCTCCGACCGGCGCTATGCCTTCTGGCAGAGCGAGCGGAGCGGCTACGCGCACCTCTACCGCTACGACACGGAGGGGAACTGTGAGGGCGATCTTTTCAACGGGGACGCGGCGTCCCTGATCGTGCAGAAGATCCTCCGCGTGGACGAGGACGCGAAAAAGATCTATTTTATGGCGAACAACGTCCCGGGCTGCTCGGATCCCCTGTATTACTGCCTGTTCGTGACGGATTTTGAAGGACGGGAGCTCACGCGCCTGACGCCGGAGGACGGGACGCACAGCGTGGTCCTCGGGGACCGGTACTTCACGGACACCTGGTCCCGGATCGACAAGGCGCCGGTCTCCGTGCTCCGCAGCCTGGACGGCGGCTTCCGCCGCATCATCTGCGAGGCAGACGTCAGCGAGCTCATGGAACGCGGCTACATCATCCCCGAGCGCTTTACCGTGCCGGCGGAGGACGGGACGGAGCTCTGCGGCATCCTGGTGCGGCCGGCGGACTTTGACCCCGGGAAAAAGTACCCCGTGATCGACTACGTCTACGGGGGCGCGCAGCTTTACAATGTCCCGCGCGAGTTTACCTATGACAACGCGATGGGGCGGGAGATCCTGGGCGGCCTCGAGTCGTTCGCGCAGCTCGGCTTCGCCGGGGTGATCATCGACGGACGCGGCACGCCGGGCCGCGGGAAGGCCTTCCATGATTTCAGCTGGAAGAGGATCCACATCTGCGCAGGGCTCGACGACCACCCGGCCGCGATCCGCGCGCTGGCGGAACGCTACCCCTTCCTCGACATTTCCCGCGTGGGGATCTGGGGCAATTCCGGAGGCGGCTACGCGACAGTCTCCGCGCTCCTCAAGTACGGGGACCTCTACAGCACAGGGGTGGCATCGTCCGGGAATTATGACCAGCGCGTCTATGAAAACAGCTGGACGGAGCGCTACTACGGACCGTACGACCCGGAGGTCTACCGGGACGGCGACATCACGCGGCTCGCGGGGCAGCTCCGCGGGAAGCTCCTCCTTGCCTGCGGATGCATGGATGACAACGTGACGATCTGGCAGACCATGCGGCTCTGCGACCAGTTTACGCGGAACAACCGGGACTATGACCTCATGGTCCTGCCGCGTGTGAACCACAACGTGCCGGCCGACCTTTATTTTGTGCGGCGGAAGATGGACTACTTCGTGCGGTGGCTCCTTAAGGAGGAACCGCCGAAGGAGTTCCGGTTTGACGTGATGGAGAATGAAGATGGATAAAAAATACAGGATCCTGAAATGCGGGCGCCTTTACGACGGCGTCTCGCCGGAATGGAAGGAAGGAATGTCGGTCCTCATCGCGGACGACCGGATCGAGGCGGTGGGCACCGAGGTCCCGCACCCGGAGGGGGCGGAGGAGACGGACCTGACGGGCTGCCAGGTGACGCCGGGCCTGATCGACGCGCACATGCACATGGATTTCCGGGACTGGCACACCATCCGGCAGGAGGTCTATGAGACCTCGGAGGAGGCAAAGACGCTTGCGGTGCTCCGCTGCGCGGAAAAGACGCTCCGGCGCGGGTTCACCGCGGTGCGGCATATGGGCGGGATCACCGGCTGCGGCTACGGCGTGCTGGACGTGAAGCGCGCCATAGAGCGCGGCGATTTCCCGGGAAGCCGGATCGTCGCGGCGCCTATGTTCCTCTGCACCCCGGGGAGCCACGGGGACCTTTCGCAGGGGATGGCGCGGAATCCCGCGCTTTCGGCACAGCTCCAGGCGGAACGGCCCACGCTGGGCACAGGACCGGACTTCTTTGTGCGCGCGGTCCGGGAGCAGGTCAAATACGGGAGCGACTTCCTGAAGATCATGGCGACCGGAGGCTTTTTCACGCCGAACGACACGCCGGTGGACCAGCAGCTGAACGACGCGGAGCTTGAGGCGATCATCAGGACCGCGCATGAGTACCGCAGGACCGTGACGGCGCACGTCTACACCCCGGCGCTCATGCAGAAGCTGATCCGTTTCGGCGTGGACGGCCTCGAGCACGGCTCCCTCATGGACCGTGAGACGGCGGAGATGATCGAGGCGAGGAATATCTACCTCGTGCCGACCTTCAGCCCCTATGAGGAGGCGGTCCATTACGACCCGGAGGCGATCCGGGACAAGCAGCCGGAATTCCGGCGGAAGCTCGAGCTCTACAAGGACGCGCTCCAGAAGGGCCGCGAGGTGATCGTGAAGAGCCGGATCCATCTCGGCTACGGCACGGATTTCGTCGCGAACCACCAGAACTACGAGAGCGGCTGGGAGTACGAGGCGTGGATGAAGAGCGGCATGGACCCCTTCCGCGCGCTGAAAGCAGCGACCTCCACGAACGCGGAGATCCTGGGTCTCGCAGACGAGATCGGCACGATCGAGCCCGGGAAGAAGGCGGACGTCGCCGCCTGGCGCCGCGACCTCATGAAGGACCCGCGCGCCCTGCTCGACTGCGCCTTCGTCATGAAGGACGGCAGGACCTACGCCACCGAGGCGGACATATAATTTCAGCCATGGGGACTGTCCCCATGGCTAAACAGAAAAGCGGTTTTGTGTTGAGTAACCGGAAAAGTGTTGGGCCATGGGGACAGTCCCCATGGCCCAAGGCTTTTATTCGGCGGCAGCGATGAGCTGGATCTCGACGGGGGCGTCGCCGGGAAGGGTCGCGAGACCCACGGCGGCCCTGGCGCCGATCCCGGCCTCGCCGAGCTCTTCGAAAAGATACTCGGAGGCGAGGTCGCCGATCCGGGCGTGCGTCCGGTAATCGGGCGTGGCGTTGAGATACACCGTCAGGGAGAGGATCTGCACGATGGACTCCCCTTCCTTAAGGCAGTTCCTTGCTGCGGTGAGGGCGTTGGCCGCTGCCTGCCGGACGGCCTCCCGGTAGTTTTCCGCCGGCACGTCGGGAGAGATCTTCCCGGAAAGGATCAGCTGCCCGTCCTTCCGGGGCGTCATCCCCGCGGTGAAGATCAGGTTTCCATAGCGCACTGCCGGTCTGTATTTTCCCTGTGGGACTGGATTCTTTGTCATACGCGGTACCTTTCTGCCAGCTCGCAGATCCGCCCTACCGCGGAAACTGCCTTGTCGTGGTCCTGAGAAAAATTCATCCTTACAAAGTGATCAAACTGCTTCCCGAACTCCGTGCCCGGGGTAACGGTGACGTTCGCCTGCGCGCGGCAGATCCTGGTGAAGGTGAAGATATCCACCTTGAGCTCCGGAAGCTCGAGGAACAGGTAGCTGCCGCCCTCTGTGGGACGGGCCCAAAAGCCCGGGTGCCTGCCGATCTCCGCGAGAATGTCGTCGCGGATCCGCCGGTGCTCCCTGACGCGCTGCTCCATCCAGCCCTCCGGCTCGGAGAACCAGTTCAGGAAGGCTGCCTGGCAGTAGCCCGCGCAGCGGAGGGAGACCACAGCCTGGAGCTTTTCCATGCGGGTGATGATCTCCGCGGTCCCGTAGCCTACGCCGAGGCGGAAGCCGCTGAGGGACTCGGTCTTGGAGGGGCCGATGATGGTGATCAGCCGGTCCGGCTTCACGCTGAGCGCGCGGAGATGCGTATATTCCCACGAAGGGTCGAAGATCTGGCGGCTGTACAGCTCGTCCGCGAGGATGGCGACATTGTACTTCTTCGCCAGCCGGGCGATCTCCGTGACCTCTTCCCTGGAATAGACGGCGCCGGTGGGATTGTTGGGGTTGGAATAAAGAAAAAGCTTCACGCCGCCTTTAAAAGCCTGCTCCAGGGCACCGAGGTCGATGCCGGAGCTTCCGGAAGGCGCTTCCCGCCACCGCATCTGGATCGGGACGATCTCTCCCTCAAAGAATTCCACCAGCTTGCGGTTGTCGAAATAATCCGGCTCGACGATGGCGACCTTGTCCCCCCGCCCGATCAGGGAGCCCATGGCCAGGAACAGCGCGCCCTGGGTGCCGGGCGTAAGGATGATCTCGCTGTCGGGATCCACCGGGGCACCGCTGAACTCCGCGAGCTTTTCCGCCAGGTAATGGCGGATGCTGCTCTTTCCGCGGTATTCCGTGTAGGCCTGGAAGGTCCCGTCCACTGCGTAGTGACGGACGAAGGTCTCAAGGCTTCCGGGGATGGGGGTATGGGCGTTGACGTCTCCGTGGGAGAAGTCGACGGCAGGACCGTCGAGCTTCTCCCCGATCAGGGGAAGGGCTTCAGCCTTCTGAAGGCTTTCCTGTCCGGGAGCGTTCTCGGTTCCGAGGCGGGCGAATTTTTCCTCCAGTGTCATTTCATTTCCTCCTTAATCTGATGCAGACCAGAGCGGTCCCGGCCAAGTACAGGCGAAAGCCGGACCAGAGCGGTCCCGACCGGATCCCGGCGAAAGCCGGATCAGACCAGTCCTGGTCAAAAAACAGGCAAAAACCGGATCAGACCGGTCCCCTTCCGCCGCCGAAGAGGCGGGCGAGGGGCTCGACTGTTTCCTTCAGGGCCTTGATGGAAGCGTTCAGCGCGTCGATGTCGATCGAGTTGATCCGCTTCATCGCGGCTCCGGAGTCCGTGACGAGGGTGTCGATCTTTTCAGCCAGCTCCGGGAAGTTGATCGAATTCAGGTCGTTCGTGATGTGCTCGAGGTTCGCGATGATGGTGGTCAGGCTCGCGTAGATCTCGCGGAACTGCGTCACGATCCAGGTGCCGATGACGGCGACGATGAGGAGCGTTAAGGCGGAGCAGACCGCGGTGACCTGCATCATGCGGAAAGACCTCTTCGAGTATTCCAGCTGCTCCATGAGAACAGACATTTCATCCCGGGGCTCCGTCGGCTGTTTCGATTCTTCCATGGCGTTTCCTCCTGAATATGGTATGATAAATGCAGTAAGACGTGCGGCGGCGCGGCGTGAGGAACGCGCCCGGCACCTGTTTCTATTATAATATGATATCAGGGAAGAGAGGGAAAAAAATGATCTGGTTCATACTGATCGCGGTCCTCGCGGTCCTTGACCTTACGGTAAAGCACGGGATCGAAGCCATGCCGGACGAAAAGCTCCCGCGGGACATCCCCGGTACGAAGGGGAAGGCGCAGATCCGGAAGCTCCATAACGACGGCTTTCCGCTCGGCGTGTTCCGGGACTATCCGGAGCTCGTGCGCTGCCTTCCGCTGTTTGTCACGAGCGTGCTCACCGCGCGCCTCTCGCTCCTTCTCCCGAAGAAGGGGAAGACCTTCGAGAAGCTGGGCCTCGCCCTGACCATCGGCGGCGCTGTCAGTAACCTGTTCGACCGCTTTTACCGGCGCTACGTCGTCGACTATCTCCACGTCAACGCCGGCCCCCTGAAGAAGATCATCTTCAACCTTGGCGACGTCCTGATCGCCCTCGGAGCAGTCGTTTCCCTGACGGCGTCAGCAGTCCGCGCAGCCGCGAGGTTCGTAAAGAAGGGCTGAGATTTCCGTTGTCAATTATGTTCCGGTATGCTATAATTCCACAAGTATCCACCGAAAGGAGGCATTTTTAATGAAGCACGTTATGACGTTGAACGAGAAGCCCTTAAAGGAAAGCATGAAGAACGGCGGATGCGGTGAGTGCCAGACTTCCTGCCAGTCCGCATGCAAGACTTCCTGCACTGTCGGAAACCAGAGCTGCGAGAACGCTTCCAGATAAGCTCCGCATGGTACGGCAGTCAGAAACATGAATTTGATGCAGGACCCCTACGGTCGGATGATTGTAGGGGTTATTATCATGTATATCACTAACCTGTGAAATGAGGTACTTTTTTGATCCATCAGTTTATCAATAACGGAGTCGCCGTCGTCATGGACGTGAACTCGGGCTCGGTGCATGTGGCCGATCCCGTTTTCTATGATGCCGTCGCGCTCGCCGCGCCGTACGCCGGCGAGATGGCGGAGCCGGAAAAGCTTCCGGAGCAGGCTGTCACGGCCGTGCGGGAGGGGCTTGCCGGGAAGTATCCGGAAAGCGACGTCGCCGAGGTCCTTGAGTCCATGCAGGAGCTGGTCGATGCCGGCGAGCTCTTCACGAAGGACACCTACCGGAACTTCATCCGGGATTTCAAGGCGAGGAAGACGGTCGTCAAGGCGCTGTGCCTCCATATCGCGCACGACTGCAACCTTGCGTGCCGCTACTGCTTCGCGGAGGAGGGCGAGTATCACGGGCGCCGCGCGCTCATGAG
>CACXDR010000068.1 GCA_902766415.1 uncultured Lachnospiraceae bacterium | reverse complement strand
GTACCCGATCTGGTTGTAGACCGGGATGACGATGCTGACGACAGGCTCCTTCGTCTCCGGGAAACGGAGCTTCCCGTGCTCAAGGTAAATGTCCCCGATCGCGAAATCGCCCTCGACCCGGTTCCGGCCCTCCGGCGTGCTCATAAGCCTTCTGTGCCGCAGCGGATGGAGGATGGCCTCCTTCTCATACTGGAGCTTTTTCCGCTCCTTCGAGCCCTTCGGGTACTTCCTGTTGAACGCGTCGCCCGCCTTCCTGCGGAGGCGCGAGTATACCGTCTGGTGTTTGTCAAGGTAGGTGAGCGTCTTCCCGAGCTCGTTCGTCTCGTTCCGCAGGTTCCGGATGATGATCTCCAGGTTCGTCACGTGGTTGTCCGTGAGGCGCTTCACCTCGGTCATCTTCCGGATGGTGGTATCCTTCTCGCGGAGCTCCGCCCGGAAGCCGTCCAGGCGCTCGTTCGCGATCCTCAGGTCGCGCTCCGTTTTTTCGATATGGTCCCTGCTCCGTACCTCGACCGTGAAGCGGTCAAGGTACGCCGCCTGATCGTCCCCCGCGACGTCCTCCTGGAAGGCCCGCTCCATCGCCTCCACGCGGACCAGCTCCTTCCCCTCTATGCCGAAGGCTGCGAGGAAGTCCTCCTGCCCCTTCAGGGACAGCGGCTCATGGAAGGAAAGCCAGAACGCAAGCAGCGCGCGGTAGCGGACAAAGCCCGGGTCCGCGGGCGCTTCGCTGACCCACTCGTAGTCGATGCCGGTCAGCTTAAGGGACGAAATGGCTTCGGGCGTGATCTCCGTATCCGGAGCCCCCGTCACCAGGAAATTGTCAAAAATGGAATCCAGATTATGGACGGTGCCGAAGCCCGTGACCCTGTCAAGGGCGGCGCGCACCGCGTCCTCCGCCGCCGCGCCCGCGCGCACCGCGCGGAGCACATAGTCCGTAAGGCTCTCCCCGCGCACCCACGGGAAGGAGGCCGTCATGCCGTCCGGGGAGATCCGCGCCTCCGCGTAGGAGATGCCGCCCTCCTCCCCGGAAAGCGTGCGGAAGCGGTCCGCGAACGCCCGGATATGCGGGACGCCGGCTTCCGAAAGCGCGCCCTTCTCGACCGTACGGCCGCCCTTCCCCTCGCGGATGACGGTCTTCAGCTGGTACAGGTCTCTCCTGTTCCGGTTGTATTTTACAAAGATGGCGGGATCCTCCCGCGTTTCCGCCTCCGCGCCGCCTGCGCTGAAGGGCGTTCCGCTGCCGGCAGCCTCCCCGTCCCTCGTCCAGAAGAACAGGAAGCTGTCCGCGAACTCCGGGAACACGCCGTCCGAGCAGATCTCGTCGTACTTCGCGCCGAGGTCGATCGCGAGATACGCCGGGAACCCGTACGCCGGGATCACGCGGGACAGCTCTCCCGCGCCCGGAAGGCACCGGTCGGAATAGATGCTGAGCGGAAGCGCGCGCATGGGCTCCGCGTAATAGCGGGTGATGCTGCCCTTTCCGCCTGTCTGGAGGAGCGCCTCAAGGGCCGCCCTGCCGAGCGCGTTCTCCTCCTTCTCCGCGCCCGCGAACGCGCGGACGCCGTAGGCATTGTCCGCGGCGGCGATCAGGACGCCGTCCGGGGCAAGATGCTTTTTTGCCGCCTCGACCGCGGCGCCGCCGTTCCTTCCGAGCGTCCCGTCGAACAGGATATAGTCGAACAGCCTGTCCTCCGGAAGCGCGGAGATCCCGCAGGAAAGAAGCGTCAGCCGCTCCGCGCCGTACGCCTCCGCGCGCATTCTTGTAAGCTCAAGCGCGTCGCTGTCCTCCTCGAGGACCGTGACGGAAAGCCCCTTCCTGAGAAGCATGCCGGTCAGCGCGCCCGCGCCGCTCCCGACCGCCAGAAGGGACGCCCCCTCCCGGAACCCGTACCACTCGAGAAGGCCCTCCCGGCGGTCCGAGAAGACTCTCAGGTTCTCAAGCGTCGGATACTCGGAAAGCAGCGTTTTCGTGTCGCTCCCGAAGCGCTCGTATAATCGTTTCAGTTCCTTTCCCTGTCCGCTCATTCAGCGCCCCCTGCCGGTTCGTACTTCGTGGTGACCTCCGGCTCCATATCAAAGTAGCCCACGGTGTTCTTGTTGGAGATGACCGTGATCCCGGCGACGTTGTACAGCCGGTGGTAGACCACGTGCTCCCCGTTCTCGTAGCCCGTGCAGCTCATGGACAGGAGATACTCCCCGCCCTGCAGCGTCATCCGCTGCTTAAACTCGACCGTGTAGGTGTCCCCGTCCTTCACCGGACGGATATCGCACCCCTCGAACATGGTATTGGTCCCGCTCAGGTCCGTGCCCTTCTTGTCGCGGATCGTGTAGGTGAAGATCGGCATTTCGAGCGGCGCGTGGAAGCGGATGATCTCCCGGATCGTGAAGGTCTCCCCCTTAAGAAGGAGGTTCGTCACGTTGCCGTTGTGGTCGAGCGTCCCGAGGTCCATGATCTCCGCGCGCCCGTCGCCGTATTCCTGGACGTCCGGGTTCAGCGTCATGCGGGACTTCATAAGACGTCCGGGCGCCTCCCGGTCCCCGGCGGCGGGAGTCGCAGGGCTTCCGCCGGCATCGGCCGTCAGGGCCTTCTGCCCCTCCGGGCGCCGCTCCGCCTCGAGCGCCTCCTCAAGGTCGTCCATCTGGTTCGCCAGGATCTTCTTGTAAAGGTCGACCATCTTCCCGGCCGGGCCCTCCGCGACGAAGCGCCCGCGGTTTAAAAGGACCACCTTGTCGCAGTACTTGATGATGCTGCCCATGTCGTGGCTCACCATAAGGATGGTGGTCCCGTTCTTCATCATCTCCTCCATCCTGGTGTAGCACTTCGACTGGAAGAAGACGTCGCCGACCGAAAGCGCCTCGTCGACGATCAGGATCTCCGGCTCCACGTTGATCGCCAGCGCGAAGGCGAGGCGCACGAACATGCCGGAGGAGTAGGTCTTGACAGGCTGGTGCACGAAGTCGCCGATGTCCGCGAAGGCCAGGATGTCCGCCATCTTCGCGTCCATCTCCGCCCGGGTGAAGCCCATCATGGTGCCGTTCATGTAGATGTTTTCTATGCCGGTGTATTCTGAGTTGAAGCCGGCCCCGAGCTCTAAAAGCGCGGAGATGGTCCCGTCCACCTCGACGGTCCCGGTCGTGGGGCTCAGCACCCCGGTAATGATCTTGAGGATCGTCGATTTCCCCGATCCGTTGGTGCCGATGATCCCGACCGTCTGCCCCTTTTTCACGTCAAAGGACAGCCGGTCAAGCGCGAAGAAGTCGCGGTGGTAAGACTTATGCGTCAGGCTCAGCGACTCCTTCAGCCGGTCGATCGGCCGTTCATAGAGCTTGTATGCTTTTGTGACCTCCCGTACGGAGATCGCGAGATCCTTTTCCATGTATCTCCTTATTTTACAGCACATCCGAGAAATGCGGCCGGAGCTTCCGGAACGTCCTCAGCCCGACCCAGAGAAGGAGAAGCGTGACCGCCCAGTAATAGACGGTCAGCGTGGGGCGCTGCCAGAACCAGTTCCCGGCGAGCATGCTGTCGCGGTACCCCGTCACGATGTAGAAAACGGGGTTGACCTTCAGCACCTGCTCAAGCCAGGCGGGACGGTTCGGGAACATGCCCGGGTCCCACATGATGGGCGTGAGCCACATGCCGAACTGGAGGCAGATGCTCACGATCTGCGCCATGTCCCTGAAAAACGCGTTGATCGCGGCCGTGAAGAACGTCACCGCGAGGATGTTGACCGAAAGCGCGAAGCTGTAGTACACGATCTGGATCCAGGTCGGGATGGGCAGCTTTCCGTAGCAGAAAAACATGGCGATCATGATGAGCACGAAGATCGCGTGGACCACCGCGCAGGAAACGAGCTTCAGGACGGGCAGCACCTCGACGTTGAACACGACCTTTTTTACAAGGTAATGGTACTCCTGCAGGCACGAGGTCCCCGCGTTCATGGCCTCGTTGAAGAAGAACCACGGGACGATGCCGGGCACGAGCCAGAGGACGTACGGCACGCCGGGGATGGGCGGGACGCTCTTGAAGCCGAGCTGGAAGATCATAAAGTAGATCAGGACCGTGACCACAGGCTGCACGAACATCCAGACCACGCCGAAATAGGAGCCGGCGAACCGCTTTTTAAAGTCGGACTTCGCCAGTTCCCAGACGAGCTTCCTGTTTGAAATGATCTCGCGTATGAATTCTGCGATCGTTCTCATAGTTTACCCTGCCGATCCTGGTTCGTACTGCGCCCCTCCGAGGGACGAAAGAAAGTCTACCATAATTCCCGCGTTTTCGCCACCGTCCGCCTCAGAGCCGCATGGAGGCCAGCGCGAAGATCCGGAAAAGCACGTACACGTCCATGCAGAAAAGCATGGCGAGCACCGTGCGGCCGATGTTCCTGTCGAGCCGGAAAAGGGAGTTCCGGAGCGGCAGGAGGAACAGCGGCAGGACCGGCAGGAAATACCTTCCCTGGATCCCTTCGATGATCTGCGCGCCGCGCGTGGTCCACGCGACCAGCATGGCCCCTGCCGTGAGGAGCACGATCCCGGCGGCGATGAGAAGCGTCCACGCCCTGGCCGCCCGCGTCATGGGCTGCGTCTCCTCCGGCTGCCGCATGGCAAGCGCGAGGAGCCCGAGGAACATCAGGAGCGCGGCGAAGAAGGGCACGCCGAGCAGCGGGTCAAGGTTCCCGAGCCACATTCCCATCATCCCCCCGAAGAGCTCGTCGCTCTGCCAGGAGAAGGTGTTGAACACCATCCGCGCGATAAAGAACGGCTGGCGGATCAGCTCTCCCGCCGGATACCCGCGGACGGCTGCCCCGGCGGCGTCCGCCGCCTGCGCGGCCTCCGCGGCAGCGCCTGCAGACCCTGCGTAGCCCCGGATCACGGAAGCGTTCACGAGGACCATCGCGGCGGCAAGCGCCGCGAAGATGACCGCGAAGTACGCGGCCTTCCTCCCCTTCCCGCCGCATTTCCGCGCCGGGATGATGAAAAAGAGGAAGATGAGCGGCGAATAGACGAGCTTGCAGGGCCCCAGGACCGCCGCGAGGACCGAAAGCAGCAGGACGTCCCGCGCGCGCACCCGGTCCGC
>CACXDR010000067.1 GCA_902766415.1 uncultured Lachnospiraceae bacterium | reverse complement strand
GAGCGTCTTAAGGCCGTCGCCCGCGAACTCCATGGCCTTGTAGTTTGCGCCGTTCGCGCCGATCATGCCGATGATCGTAAGGATGAGGTCTCTCGCGTAGACGCCCTCCGGGAGCTTCCCATGAAGGTTGAACCGGAGCGTCTCGGGGACCAGGACCCAGCTGGTCCCGGTCACCATCGCGTAAAGATAATCCGTACATCCGACGCCCGTGCCGAACGCCCCCAGCGCGCCGTACGCGCAGGTGTGGCTGTCCGCGCCGAAGATCAGCTCGCCCGGACAGACATGCTTCTCGAGCATGACCTGGTGGCACACGCCCTCGCCCTCGTAGAAGGTGATGCCGTGCTCCCTCGCGAAGTCGCGCATCTTCTTCTGGGAAGCCGCGGTCTTCACGCTGTCGCAGGGGACGTTGTGGTCGACGATCCAGACGAGCTTGCTGACGTCCGCGATCCTCGGGTGCTTCAGGCTGTTGTACATATCGATGGTAAGGTGGGTGGTCCCGTCGTTCGACATCAGGCGGTCAAGCGTGACGGTCTCGATATCGCCCGCGCGGACGCTTTCTTTTCCCGCTGCCGCAGCGATGATCTTTTCGGCAATCGTCATTCCCATGGTCAGTCCTCCTTATTGAGCGATGCGATCAGGCCGCCCTGATCGAGGATCCTCTGCATCTGCGCGGGAAGCTTCGTGCAGGCGTAGGTCTTCCCGTTCACCGTGACGGTGCCCTCCTCCATGGAGATCTCCATCTCTTCGCCCGCCTCCACGTACTCGTGGAGATCCTTGCATACGATCAGCGGAAGGCCGATGTTGATGGAATTCCGGTAGAAGATCCGCGCGAAGCTGTTCGCGACCACGGCCTTCACGCCCAGGGCCTTCAGGACGGCGGGCGCCTGCTCTCTTGACGAGCCGCACCCGAAGTTCTCGTACGCCACGACGAAATCACCCGGCTGTACCTTCGCCGCGAATTCCGCGTCCAGTGACTCGAACGTGTGCTCCTTCATCTCGTCGATGGTCGGATAAAGGAGGTACTGCGACGCGATGATCTGGTCTGTGTCCACGTCGCTGTCAAATTTGAAAATCTTTCCCATGGCTGCCTCCGTAAAAATGATGCGCGTTCCGGCTCCTGCCGGCATCGTCCGCATAATTAACTGTTTTATTGCAACATTATACCATATCCTTCAGCGCCTGTCCCCCGGCGCCCCGGCGGATTCTCCATAATTCAGAGAATCCTTTCCTCTTCTTAATCCTTTATTCACCTTTTCCCGCGGCAAGTATTAAGTTGACTTTCGGATAACATAATGTTACGGTAACCTCATAACACGGCCGGATCCGCGGGCCCTTGTTTCCTATGCCCCGCCGGTCTTAAACGTACCCTGACCATAAGGAGATATTTATGTGCGGAATCGTAGGATATATCGGTAAAAAACAGGCTGCGCCGATCCTTTTAAGCGGCCTTTCAAAGCTGGAATACCGCGGATACGACTCGGCGGGCATCGCGGTGCGGGACGGTGACGCGCCGACCGTCGTGATCAAGCAGAAGGGCCGCCTCCAGGGCCTCATCGACAAGACGGACGGCGGGAACGCCGTGACCGGTACCTGCGGGATCGGCCACACGAGATGGGCGACCCACGGCGTGCCGTCGGAGACGAACGCGCACCCGCATGTTTCGAACGACGGGAACGTCATCGCGGTCCACAACGGCATCTTCGAGAACTACCAGGAGATCCGCCTGAAGCTTGACAGTCATAATTATACCTTCTACTCCCAGACGGACACCGAGACGATCGTCAACCTGATCGACTACTATTATAAGAAGTACAAGATCGGCCCGATCGATGCCATCGCGAGGACCATGGTCCGCGTCCGCGGCTCCTACGCCCTTGTCGTCATGTTCCGCGACTATCCGGGCGAGCTCTACGTCGCGAGGAAGGAAAGCCCGCTGATCATCGGCGTAGGGGAGGACGAGTCCTTCGTCGCGTCCGACGTCCCGGCGATCCTGAACTACACCCGCAAGGTGTACTACATCGACAACCACGAGATGGCGCGCATCACTCCCGGCGTCGTCGAGTTTTACGACCTGAACGGCGACATCGTGAAGAAGGATTACCACGAGATCGAGTGGGACGCGGAAGCAGCCGAAAAGGCAGGCTACGAGCACTTCATGATGAAGGAGATCCACGAGCAGCCGCGCGCGGTGAACGACACGGTAAAGGCCTACATCAAGGGCGATCCTTCCAAGTCGGACCCTCTCTCCGTCGACTTCTCCTCCACCGGCCTTACCGAGGACGAGATCCGGGGCTTCAGCCAGATCCTCATCGTGGCCTGCGGCTCCGCCTACCACGTGGGCGTCGCGGCACAGTACGTTATCGAGGACCTCGTGAAGGTCCCGGTCCGCATCGAGCTCGGAAGCGAATTCCGCTACCGCAGGGCCATGCTTGACAAGAACGCGCTCGCGGTGATCATCAGCCAGTCCGGCGAGACTGCGGACAGTCTCGCGGCACTCCGCGAGGCAAAGCAGCGCGGACTTAAGACGCTTGCCATCGTGAACGTCGTCGGCAGCTCCATCGCCCGTGAGGCGGACCACGTCATGTATACCTACGCGGGCCCGGAGATCGCCGTCGCCACGACCAAGGCATACTCCGCGCAGCTTGCGGCGACCTACCTCATCGCGGCAGGCTTTGCCGCCGCGCGCGGCGGGCTCGGGGAGAAGGAGCTTGACTGCATGCTCCGCGAGGTCTGCACGCTGCCGGCGAAGATCCAGAAGATCATCGACGACAAGGAGCGCATCCAGTGGTTCGCGAGCAAGTTCGCGAACGCGCATGACGTCTTCTTCATCGGCCGCGGGATCGATTACGGCATCTGCCTCGAGGGCTCCTTAAAGATGAAGGAGATCTCGTACGTCCATTCCGAGGCGTACGCGGCAGGCGAACTGAAGCACGGGACCATCAGCCTTATCGAAGAGGGGACGCTGGTCATCGGCGTGCTCACGCAGAGCGAGCTCTATGAGAAGACGCTTTCCAACATAGTCGAGGTCAAGAGCCGCGGCGCCTACCTCATGGGCCTTACCACCGCGGGCAATTTCGATATCGAGGACACCGTGAACTTCGCGGTCTTCGTCCCGAAGACGGACGAGCACTTCACGCCCTCGCTCGCGGTCATCCCGCTGCAGCTGCTCGGCTAT
>CACXDR010000066.1 GCA_902766415.1 uncultured Lachnospiraceae bacterium | reverse complement strand
GAAGCTTCAGGAGATGCGTGAGGCGCTTGCCGTCATCGAAGAGCGTGCGCCGGGCATCATCGCGGAATACCGCGAGAACCTCAGGAACAAGGTGAATGAGCTTCTCGGCGGCACGCTGGTGGACGAGGCGAGGATCGCGACGGAGGTCACGATCTACGCGGACCGCATCTGCGTGGATGAAGAGATGGTGCGTCTCCACAGCCATATCGACGCGATGGACAAAGAGCTCCGCCGCGGCGGGGCCGTCGGCAGGAAGCTTGATTTCATCGCCCAGGAGATGAACCGCGAGGCGAACACCACGCTGTCGAAGTCCACGGACCTGACCGTTTCGGACAAGGCCATCTTCCTGAAGACCACGATCGAAAAGATCAGGGAACAGATCCAGAATCTGGAATGATGAGGAAGCCGTATATGAAAAAGAAAGGTCTTCTCGCCGTGATCTCCGGGTTTTCCGGAGCAGGCAAGGGTACGCTCATCAAAAGGATGATGGGCGCCCACGAGGGGTACGCGCTTTCCGTTTCCGCCACGACCAGGGATCCGAGGCCGGGCGAGGAGGACGGACGCGAGTACTTTTTCGTCACGAAGGAGCGTTTTGAGGAGATGATCCGGGACGACGCGCTCATCGAGTACGCCGGCTACCAGGAGAATTACTACGGGACGCCGAAGGCGTTCGTCGAGAAGCGCATGGCCGAGGGCTGCGACGTGATCCTGGAGATCGAGATCCAGGGGGCGCGGAAGGTCCGCGAGAAGTATCGGGACGCCGTCCTGATCTTCATCACGCCGCCGAGCGCCGCTGAGCTTCGGAAACGGCTCGCCGGACGCGGGACCGAGACCGCAGAGAAGGTGGAGAAGCGTCTCCGCCGCGCCGCGGAGGAGAGCCGGTTCATGCAGGACTATGACTACCTCATCGTGAACGATGACCTCGATGAGGCAGCGGAGGCGCTCCACCGGCTGATCGACAGCCAGCACCGCGCCATGCGGCTCCACGCGGATTTCGCCGCGGGACTCGCAGAAGAAATGAACAGGGAATTCCTGAAGGAGGAGATATAATGTTACATCCGTCTTACACAGATCTGATCAACGCCGTCAATTCAGAGGTCGAGCCCGGCGAGCAGCCGGTCGTCCAGAGCCGCTATTCCATCGTGATCGCCACGGCGAAGCGCGCGCGTCAGCTGATCGCCGGCGAGGAGGCTACGGTCCCGTCCTACGGGAAGAAGCCGCTGTCCGTCGCGGTCGAGGAGCTTCACAAGGGAAAGGTGAAGATCGTCAGCGAGGAAGCGGAGGACCTTGAGCCCAAGAAGGAAGCTGCAACAGAAGAATGAAGATCTGCATGATATCCCTCGGCTGTGATAAGAACCTGGTTGATTCCGAGATGATGCTGGGTTTCCTCTCCCGGGGGAATGTTTCTGTCACGGACGATGAAGAAGCGGCTGATGTCATCATCGTCAACACCTGCTGCTTCATCCTTGACGCGAAGGATGAAAGCATCCAGGCGATCCTTGGCGCCGCGAAGCTGAAGACGGAGGGGCAGCTGAAGGCGCTCATCGTCACGGGCTGCATGGCGGAGCGCTACAAGGACGAGATCCTGAAGGAGATCCCCGAGATCGACGCGGTCGTCGGCACCTCCGCCTATGACAGCATAGGGACGGTCCTTGACCGGGTGCTCGCGGGCGAGCGCGTGGAGGAGTTCCGGGACCTTGACCGCCTTCCCGCCATCTCCGAAAAGCGCATGCTTTCCTCGATGAGCTGCTACGGGTACCTGAAGATCGCGGAGGGCTGCGACAAGCGCTGCACCTACTGCGCCATCCCCGGCATGCGGGGCGGCTACCGGAGCTATCCCATGGAGGACCTGGTGCGCCAGGCGGAGCTCATGGCGGAGGCCGGCGTGAAGGAGCTGATCCTCGTCGCGCAGGAGACGACCGTCTACGGCACGGATCTTTACGGAAAGAAGAAGCTCCCGACCCTCTTAAGGAAGCTCTGCAGGGTGAAGGGGATCCGCTGGATCCGCATCCTTTACTGCTATCCCGAGGAGATCACTGACGAACTGATCAAGGTCATGGCGAAGGAGCCGAAGATCTGCCACTACCTGGACCTTCCGATCCAGCACGCGTCGGATGATATCCTCCGCCGCATGGGCAGGAGGACCACCAGGGAGGACCTGAAGCGCATCGTCTCGAAGCTCCGCGAGGCCATGCCTGACATCGTCCTCCGGACCACCCTGATCAGCGGCTTCCCGGGCGAGACGGAGGAGGACCATGAGACGCTCATGGACTTTGTCCGCGAGATGCGGTTCGAGCGGCTCGGCGTGTTCCCGTACTCGAAGGAGGAAGGGACACCCGCGGCGAAGTTCAGGGACCAGGTCCCCGCGCGGATCAAAAAGAAGCGCAGGAACCGGATCATGGCGCTCCAGCAGGAGATCTCCGCGGAATGTCTTGCCGCGAGAGTCGGGGAGGTCATGAAGGTGCTCGTCGAGGGATGGCTTCCCGAGGACGGGGTCTACATCGGCCGCACCTACATGGACGCGCCGGATGTCGACGGATACATTTTCTTTACGGCAGGCCGTGAGCTTATGAGCGGCGACCTCGTAAAGGTGCGCGTCACGGACGCTTCGGAATACGACCTGAGAGGTGAATTGGTATGACGTGGAATCTTCCGAACAAACTGACGATGCTCCGCGTGGTCATGGTGCCGTTTTTCGTCGCGGCGCTGCTTTACGCGGACGGCACGGACCAGCGCTTCCGGATCGCCGCCCTCGTCCTCTTCGTAGCGGCGAGCTACACGGACCACCTGGACGGAAAGATCGCGAGAAAGTACAACCTGATCACGAACTTCGGAAAGTTCATGGACCCGCTTGCGGACAAGCTCCTGGTGTGCTCGGCGCTCATCTGCTTCGTGCAGCTTAAGGAGCTCCCGGCATGGATCGTGATCGTCATCATCGCGCGGGAGTTCATCATCAGCGGCTTCCGTCTCATCGCGTCCGACCAGGGGATCGTGATCGCGGCGAGCATGTGGGGCAAGGCGAAGACCGTGAGCCAGATGGCCTGCATCGTCCTCCTTCTTCTGAATTTCAGGGAGGGCCCGGGGGCGATGCTCACTACCGTGATGACAGTCGTCATGACCGTGCTCACCATCGTGTCGCTGATCGACTATCTCGCGAAGAACCGGCAGGTTATGGAGGAGAAAAAGTGAAAAAGAAGGATGAAGCGGGGCTTGCCCTTGAGGAAAAGGCGTACCGCCTTCTGAAGGAAAACGGGCTGACTGTTACGACGGCGGAATCCCTTACCGGCGGGCTGCTCGCGGGGCGGCTTGTGAACGTCGCAGGCGTCTCCGAGGTGTTCAAGGAGGGTTTCGTCACCTATTCCGACAAGGCAAAGCGAAGGACCCTGTCCGTGAGCAAGGGAACGCTCAAGAAGTACACCGCGGTCAGCAGACAGACGGCGCGGGAGATGGCCATCGGCGCGGCGTTCGCGGCGGACGCGGACGTATCGATCGTCACGACCGGGCTCGCCGGGCCTGACGGAGGCACGGAAAAGCGGCCGGTCGGGCTCGTGTACATCGGCTGCTACATGAAGGACCGCGTGACGGTCGAGGAGCACAGGTTTGAAGGAGACCGCGCCGCGGTGCGCGGGCAGGCGGTGGAAGCGGCTTTAAAGCTCCTGGTGTCGACGATCAAAAAGAACGTGTAATAATTGCCCCGCGCTTAAGGAGGTTAGAGCCTTCTTAAGCGCGGGGCCTTTCGTGCAACTTGACGATAAATGCCGTTCCACCTATAATGGAAATAAGTTTTTTTGCACGTTTACAGGTACTTTTCAGTTCGGGAAAACAGGTCACCAAATGCGCTGGTACGCTCATCTCTACACCGGAAAATTCGCGAAGCAGCACCGCCTTTCCATCCTCCGGGGACTCAGGAACGGGAAGTCGATGCCGTCTGTCTATGTGATCACGCGGGCGCTCGGCCCGGACGGGCTCCTCGATATCTTCCGGTGCGGCACGCTTTACGGCGACTACTATGTAAAGCAGGACCCGCTCGTCGTCGGGATCGCGATGTCGAGAAGAGAGGCGCTGGAGGTCGCGCGGAACATCGTGGATGACATGTACCGGGAAAACGGAGATTTCGATATCGATGCTTTTTTATCTGGTGAGCATTCTTAAGATCCTGGGGATCGTCCTGCTCGCCCTTTTGTGCATCGTCCTCCTCCTTCTGCTCCTGGTCCTGTTCGTACCGATACGGTACGGCGCGGACGGGAGGTACGAGGAGAAGCCGGACGCAGAGGTGCGGGTCAGCTGGCTTTTAAAGCTGGTCCGTGTCACGGTGAGGTACGCGGACGGGCTGCAGGCAGGCGCGAAGGTACTGTGCTTCCCTGTGTGGACCTTGAATAAGGGCGGGGGAGCGGAAGAGGAGGATCCGGACCACGGAGGCGTGACATACGTGAGCGCGGAGGATGATGCCCCTCACGCGGGACAGCCATCCGGCAGCGCGGACGTCCAGGCGCCGGCGCCGGCGGAGGGCGGAAAGCCGCAGGACGGCGGGGCGCAGCATCCTGCCGCGGCGCAGGAAAGCGCGCAGGCATCTGCTGAAACGAAGCCGCCGGGATACCCGCTTTCCGAGGTCCCGAAGGAGGAATACGCCTCCGCCGCGTGGGACAGTCCCGGAAAGGAAGAATTCCGGAAGGAATCCGCGAAACGGAAGAAAAAGAAGCCGAAGCCGAAGGGACCATCCCTCGAGGAAAAGCTTGAGGCGGCCATGAAGAAGCTGGACAGGCTTTTGAAGCGGAAGGACAGGATCTTAAGGTTCCTGAAGCATGAAAGCACGGCGCGGCTGGTAAGGCTCCTTAAAAAGAAGCTGGCCAGGATCCTCAGGGAGGTCCTGCCCAGGAAGTACGGCGGAAACCTGACGCTCGGGTTCGAGGATCCGGCGACCACCGGAAAGGTGCTTTCCGCCGCGGCGCTTCTCTATCCGCTCTATAAGGATGAGATCCGTATCGACCCGGTCTTCGACCGGAACGAGATCAGGGGAGACCTGCATTTCAGCGGGAGGATCCGTCTCATCATATTCGTTGTCATAGCAGTGCAGGTCTGGTTCAACAGGGATTTCAAACGCGCATTCAGGTTTGTCAGAAAAGAATTGAAACGGTGACGGAGGTTAAGCATGGCTGAGAATAAATTTACCGCAGCAACGGAAGCCCTCTTTAAGGGGATGGATACGTTTGTCTCGACGAAGACGGTCGTCGGGGAGCCGACGCAGGTCGGGGACGCGATCATCGTCCCGCTGGTCGATGTCTCCTGCGGCATGGCGGCAGGGTCATTTGCCGGAAGCTCGAAGGACAACGGCGCGGGCGGCATGAACACGAAGATGTCCCCGGCAGCGGTCCTGATCATCCAGAACGGCTCGACCAAGCTTGTTAACGTCCGGAACCAGGACGCGGTCGGAAAGGTGCTCGATATGGTCCCCGATATCATCAACCGCTTCACGGCGGAGTCGAGGATCAGCCCGGAGGCGAAGGCGGCCGCGAAGGAGATCGCGGACAAGGCGGAGCCGACGAGGGGATAAAAAGAAAGAAGGCGCGCCCCGTCCGGGGTGCGCCTTCTATGCATGATTAAGAGCCATGCCGACAGTTACGGGACCTTCGGTCCCTCACTGTCGCGGCATTCGCCGTATGCTCACAGTCTGTCCTTCATCCGGGTGAGAGCGAGCTCTCCCCGGATTCAGACGTTTTTGCCTGAGAATGTTTTAGAGCCATGCCGACAGTTACGCGTCCTTCGGACGCTCACTGTCGCGGCATTCGCCGTATGCTCACAGTCTGTCTTTCATCCGGGTGAGAGCAAGCTCTCCCCGGATTCAGACATCCTGTGAGCGCATGGCTCATTGCTTCG
>CACXDR010000065.1 GCA_902766415.1 uncultured Lachnospiraceae bacterium | reverse complement strand
CCGGACCGGGAAAGCGCATCCGCCGGAGCGGAACGCCTTCCTGAAACAGGAAAGGAGCGCCATGCTGACTTATCAAATGGACGCGCGCGGAAGCACTCCGAAATATGAGTATCTTTACGACTGTATCAAGCAGGACATTCTCGGCGGGACGCTGAAGGCGGGAGAGCGACTCCCCTCAAGGCGCACGCTGGCGGAGCATCTCGGGGTCAGCGTGGTCACGGTCGAGACGGCTTACGGCATGCTGCAGGACGAGGGCTACATCTCGGCGCGCGACCGGAGCGGGTACTACGTCGAGAAGCTCGCCCTCTTAAGCGGGATGTCCGTGCGGACGATGCCGCCGGCGGCTGCTTCCGTCCCCTCCCCCGGAGCACAGGACAGCAGCAGAAAGCCCGGAGCACAGGACAGAGCCGGCGGGACTCCGGCACAAGGCAGAGCCAGAGAACCCGCGGCACAGGACAACAGCAGCGGGACTCCGGCACAGGGAAGGGCCAGAAAGCCCACGTCGCAGGGAAGCATTTTCTCCGCCTCCGACTTTCCGGTCACGCCGTACCTCCGCATCATCCGGAGCGTTCTCGCCGACTACCGGGACAGGCTCACGGAGCGTCCGCCGAACGCGGGCTGCCCGGAGCTTCGCAGCGCGATCTCCGCGTATCTCGGGCGGTACCGGGGGATGAAGGTCCTTCCGGAGCAGATCATCATAGGCTCAGGCTCCGAATATCTTTACGGGCTGGTCGCGCAGCTTTTCAACGGAGGCATCATCTTCGGGCTTGAGTCGCAGTCCTACGAGAAGATCCGGCTCGTGTACCGGGCGTACCGGATCCGCTGCGAGCTCCTGCCCATGGACAGGTACGGGATCAGCAGCGAGGGGCTTGCCGGCTCCCAGGCAGGGCTCCTCCATGTGACGCCGTTCCACAGCTATCCCACCGGCATCACGGCGCCTGCAGCGAAGCGGTACGAGTACATCCAGTGGGCCAGCAGACGGAAGGCCTTTATCGTGGAGGATGATTTCGCCTCGGAATTCCTGGTGGAGCGGAGACCGCTGGAAACGCTCTACGCGATGGACCGCACGGAATCGGTCATTTACCTCAATACCTTTACGCGGACCATCGCGCCCTCCATGCGTGTCGCGTACATGGTCCTGCCCGTACGGCTTCTCGGACTTTACGAGAAGAAGCTTGGCTTCTATTCCTGCACCGTGCCGTCGCTCGACCAGTATGTGCTCGCGGAATACATTGACCGCGGGTATCTTGAAAAACGCCTGAACAGAGTACGGCGGGAGCTCAGGCAGAAGAGCGCCGGAAAATAATCAGAAAGATGCCGCCGCAACAGGCCTCAGGAAGAGAGCGCCGGTAAATAAAAAAGCCGCGCGGCTCCGGGATAGTCCCGAGACCGCGCGGTCTGTCTTTCAGCTGGGCTGACGGGATTCGGACCCGTGGATGAAGGAGTCAAAGTCCTTTGCCTTACCGCTTGGCGACAGCCCAGTGCTCTGCTATTTTAGCACAGAAATCCATTCAGTGCTATAGCAGCAGAGGAATAATCGGCTGCGTCCTGCATTGCACAAATCCACCAGAAAACACATTTCCACAGAAAAATATTTTCGGTTTACGCCCCGGAACTTTGTTGAAAATTTATCTATCATTGATGTTGAGAATATAATTCATGTATAATTATATTAATAAGCACCACAAATTTGCACAAAGGGGGATTTGCCATGGAAATGTACTTTGCATTAGGCTTTGTCGGCGCCGTGATCGCTCTTCTTTTCGCACAGAGCCGGCGCGCGGCTGTCATGTCCTGCTCCGAAGGGACGGACCGCATGAAAAAGATCGCGCAGGCGATCCGTGACGGTGCGGACGCGTACCTGAAGAAACAGTACACCACGGTCGCGAAGATCTTTGTCATCGTCTTCATCATCCTTCTCGCGATGGCCTTCGGGACGGGCGGAAACATGCTGTCACAGTTCACCCCGTTCGCGTTCCTGACCGGAGGCATCTTCTCCATGCTGGCAGGCTACATCGGCATGAAGATCTCCACGCAGGCGAACTCCCGCACGGCGAATGCCGCCTCCGAGAGCCTGAACCGCGGCTTGCGCGTCGCGTTCGCTTCAGGCTCGGTCATGGGCTTCACCGTCGTCGGCCTGGGCATGCTTGACATCTCCATCTGGTTCTTCCTGCTCCGCTTCGTCTTCGGCATTGACGACCCCGTCGCGCTCGGCAATATCATGGTCATGAACGGCATGGGCGCCTCCTTCATGGCGCTGTTCGCGCGTGTCGGCGGCGGTATCTATACCAAGGCGGCCGATGTCGGCGCGGACCTGGTCGGCAAGGTCGAGGCCGGCATTCCCGAGGACGATCCCCGCAACCCGGCGACCATCGCTGACAACGTCGGCGACAACGTCGGCGACGTCGCAGGCATGGGCGCGGACCTTTACGAGTCCTACGTCGGTTCCATCCTCGCGACCTTCGCGCTGGGCCCGCTGGCCGGCTACGGCTACCAGGGCATGCTGCTTCCGGTCGCCATCGCCGTCACCGGCATCGTCTGCTCGGTCCTCGGCACCTTCCTTGTCAAAACGGAAGAGAACACGGACCAGAAGGCGCTCCTCGGCTCCCTGAGGAAGGGCACCTACTCCGCGGCGGTCCTCGCGGCGGTCGCCGCAGCCCCGCTGACCATGATGCTTCTCGGCAACATAGGCGTCTACATCGCGATCCTCTGCGGCCTTGCGGGCGGCACGGCGATCGGCTATTTCACCGAGTACTACACCTCCGACACCTACAAGCCCACACAGGAGCTTTCCGCCTCCTCGCAGAGCGGCGCGGCCCCGCTGATCATCGGCGGCATCTCCCTGGGCCTTAAGTCCACGATGTCCTCCATCCTGATCGTAGCGGCGGCAGTCATCGTCTCGTTCGCGAGCGCCGGCGGCTTCCAGGAGTACAACAAGGGCCTTTACGGCATCGGCATCGCTGCGGTCGGCATGCTTTCCACGCTCGGCATCACGCTTGCCACGGACGCCTACGGCCCTGTCGCGGACAATGCCGGCGGCATCGCCGAGATGTCCGGCCTGCCGGAGATGGTCCGCGACCGCACCGACGCCCTGGATTCCCTCGGCAACACTACGGCCGCGACAGGAAAGGGCTTCGCGATCGGTTCCGCTTCCCTGACCGCGCTGGCACTCCTTGTTTCCTATGTTTCCATCGCTGACGCGAAGCTCGCCGCGGCGGGCAAGGCAGCCATGGACCTTTCCCTTACGAACCCGACAGTCCTTGTAGGCCTGTTCATCGGTGCCATGCTCACCTTCGTTTTCGCCGCCTACACCATGAGCGCGGTCCAGAACGCGGCACAGCACATCGTCACCGAGGTCCGCAGGCAGTTCAAGGAGATCAAGGGCATCATGGAGGGCGAGGCGGACCCGGATTACGCTTCCTGCGTCGCGATCTGCACCACCGGCGCGCTGCATGAGATGGTCGTCCCGGCGCTTCTTGCCATCATCGTCCCGATCTGCACCGGCCTTCTTTTAGGCTGCGAGGGCGTGGTCGGACTGCTCGGCGGCGTCTCCGTCACCGGCTTCGCGATGGCAGTCTTCATGTCCAACGCCGGCGGCGCCTGGGACAACGCGAAGAAGTACATCGAGAAGGGCAATTTCGGCGGAAAGGGCTCTGAGAACCACAAGGCGGCTGTCGTCGGCGATACCGTCGGCGATCCCTTCAAGGACACCTCCGGCCCGTCCCTGAACATCCTGATCAAGCTCTGCTCCACGATCTCCATCGTCTTCTCCGGCCTGATCGTTGCCTTCAACCTGACCGGATTCTTCCTGTAAGCGGGACCGCAGCGGCTGTGATCAGGAAGTGAAGCGGTCCACGAATGTCTGTTTTACCAGGGTGCCCGGCGAAAGCCGGGCGCCTTCGTCTGTATGGAGAAGCGCTGCATCCGGAACATGCGCCATCGTCTTCCTTCTGTCTGGACACTGTGCGGTCTGCCGCCTTCCGGAATACTGCGGCTTTGTCTGCAGCTGGTTGGAATATTGCGCCTGCATCTTCCTCGTCCCGGATTTTTGTGCTACAATCTGCCGAAGCGGCATCATTGCGTTTTACGGCATAAGGGCGCCGGCAGCGGCGCGAAAAGAGGTACATATGATACACGGGATCGGGACGATCGTTAACATGGCAGCAGTCCTTGCGGGGACGGGCGCGGGCTTCATTCTTAAAAACGGGCTGCCGAAGCGGTTTCAGGATATCATTATGGAGGCGGCAGGGCTGTCGACCATGTTTATCGGGATCTCCGGGGCGCTGTCCGGGCTTCTCACGGTCGCGGAGGACGGAAGCATAGGGACCCGGTACACTATGATCATGATCTTTTCCATGATCCTCGGCGGGCTTCTGGGGGAGCTCCTCAATATTGAGAAGCAGCTTGAGCGCATGGGGGAGTTCTTTAAGAAAATGCTCACGAAGGGTGAGAGCGGCAGCGGAAATTTCACGGAAGGCTTTGTCAGCGCAACGCTCATCTACTGCGTCGGCGCCATGGCGATCGTAGGCTCGCTGAACGACGGCCTTCTGGGGGATCCGTCGGTGCTTTTCGCGAAATCCATCCTTGACGGTACGCTCTCGATCGTCCTTACGGCGACGCTGGGCCCGAGCGTCGCGCTCTCCGCGCTTTCGGTCGGGATCTACCAGGGCGCAATCACGGTGCTTTCCGGCCTGATCAAGCCGTACCTTTCCGACACGCTGGTCCTCCAGATGTCCTTTGTGGGGTCGGTCCTGATCTTTGCGATCGGCTGGAACTTCATCTCAGAGAAGAAGGTGAAGACGGGGAACCTCATGCCTGCCATGTTCATGCCTGTGCTTTTCCAGCTCCTGCCGTTCATGAAGTGACCCCGCGCAGGCGCTTTCCGGCTTTTACCGTTCATGAAGTGACCCGCGCGGGCGCTTT
>CACXDR010000064.1 GCA_902766415.1 uncultured Lachnospiraceae bacterium | reverse complement strand
TCGTGTTGTCAACGACCATGTTCCGGGCGGGGACCAGGCCGCGGTCCGCGGCAAGCCTCCGCAGGAGGTTGTTGCAGTAGCCGGTGCGCTCGAGGTCGATCCGCGGCCACTGGAGGAATTCCTCAAAGGTGACGCGTTTCCTCCGGGCGAGCGGATGGGACGGACTCGCGACGAAGATCACCTCCTCCCTCCGGCAGTAGCAGCTCATGAGGTCGGGGGCCGGCTCGATGGAGCCGGAGATGTAGATCATGTCGAGCTCGTTCCTGCGGAGCCAGAGCATGAGGTCCTCGATATGCCCGATCTTCAGCTGGAAATCCACGTTCCTGTAGATCTGCTGGTAGTCCGGAAGGACGGAGACGAGGGAGCTGAAGAGGAGGGATTCGATGGTCCCGAAGCGCAGGGCGCCGCGCATCTCCTCCGGAGATTTCCCGAGCGTCTGGACCTTCTGGAGCGTCCTGAGGACGTCCTCCGCGTAGGGGCGGAACTCCTTTCCGGACGGGGTGAGATACACGTGCTTTCCGATCCTGTCGAACAGCGGGAAGCCGAGCTCCTCCTCGAGCTGGCGGATCTGGTTGGTCACCGTCGACTGGACGTAGTCAAGCTCCGCAGCGGCCCGCGTGAAGTTTTCAAGGTCGGCTACCTTCAGGAAGGTCTCGAGGGTCCTGATGTTCAAAGCGCCTCCTTCCGCCGTGTCCGGCGGGCGATGATGACCGATTCGAAAAATCGATCGTTTCAATCAGTTTTCATCGTTTCACAAATTGATTATATGCTCCTATACTTAAATTATCAAGTGGCCAGGGCGCAGGGCCGGATCACGGCAGGAGCCCGCTTTTGGAAAGGAGCACAGGATCTTATGGGTAAGATGGAATATCTTAAGAACAAGCCGATCGCGGTCCTCGGAGGCGGCGCAGTCGGCAAGACGCTCGCTGCGGACTGCAAGCTCGGAGGCGCGGAGGTAAGGCTTTTTGATGTGATGCCGTTTGCGGAGAAATCTCTGGCAGGCCTTGAGAAGACCGGTATCCTTCTGGACGGCGTACAGCATAACCGTGACGGCTTCGAGAGATCCGGAAAGGCGTTTCTGGACCTCGTCACGACCGACATCGCGGAGGCGGTGAAGGGCGCCGGCATCATCTGCGTCGGCTGCGGCTCCTGGGGACACGAGGCGATCTTCCGCCAGCTGATCCCGCATCTTGAGGACGGACAGGTCATCATGGTATTCGCGGACAACTTCGGCTGCCTCCTTTTAAGGAAGCTGATGCGCGAGGCCGGCTGCACGAAGAAGGTCATCGTCGGCGGATGGTCCTCCGCCCCCTACGGGACCAGGATCGAGAACATCAACGGCTACATGTTCCCGCACGTCGGCGTCAAGTACCGCGCGATCACGCTCCGCGGCGCCGCGCTTCCGGCGGTCGACACGGATGATTTCCTTGAGGCGTCGAAGTACCTTCCGGCGATGGACGCGGTGACGCAGGGCGACGGGCCGGCAAAGGGCGACACGGTCCTCGACATCGACTTCGCGAACGTCAACCCGGTCATCCACGTCCCGGCTACGATCCTCGGCGTCTCCACGATGGAGAACTGGGGAGTCATCTTCTGCGGACACGACAGGACCACCTACTCCATGTATTCCCACGGACTGTGCCCGTCGATCTGCGAGGTGCAGTACAAGTTCTACAACGAGGAGATCGCCATTGCCCAGAAGATCGGCGTCGGCTGCCCGTCCTACAAGTACGAGATGTTCTTCTCCCGCCGCAGCGTCCTGACGCAGGAGTATATGGGCCTCGACAAGGACGGAAACGACAACGTCGTGTTCCCGCTCGACCAGCCGTCCAACGAGGGCAACACCGGCCCGAACTCCATCCATCACAGATACCTCACGGAGGATGTCCCGATCGGCTGCAAGATCTACCATGATCTCGGCGCTGCGTACGGCGTTCCGACACCGATCATCGATTCCATGATCACGATCGCCGGCGCATTCCACAACAAGGACTTCTTCAAGGAGTCGAGATACACCCTCGATTACCTCGGGATCGGAGGAATGTCCATCGAGGAGCTGAACAGATATCTGAGGACCGAAGCGTAAACCGATGACCAGTCGCGCTGTCCGGCGCCCCTGCCGGGGTGCCGGACAGCTGTTTTGTCCTGATAAAGCGGAACGGAGGCCATATGGAGTTTATTACTGATTACAAGGTTGAGAATTATATCCTGGATACCCGCTGGGAGGATCTTCCCGATGAGGTGAAGACACGCGCGAGAGGCTGCGGCCTTGACCTTATGACGGCGCTGATCCTGGGCTCGCAGGGAGAGCAGTTCCGGAACGGTGTCCGGATCTCAAAGTACATGATCCCCGGGGACATCACTGTCCCGGGCTGCAGGGAAAAGTTCAGCTTTCCGGGCGCGGCGGTCGCGCTCGGGCACGCGTCCAATTCCTTTGACATCGACGACGGGCACAATATGATCAAGGGCCACCCGGGAACGTCCTTCGTGGGCGCCGTCATGGCGGCGGGCCTTGAGAAGGACATCAGCTACAGGGAGTACCTGACGACGCTGGTCGTCTGCTATGACATTGCGGTCCGGTCCGGCCTGTCCCTCCAGGACTATTACGGGTTCCTGCACAGCACGGGCGCCTACGGGGCGGTCTCGTCCGCGGCAGGCATCGGCCGGATCTTCGGCTTTACCAGGGAGCAGCTGAACACGGCCATCTCCATGGCGGAGTTCCACGCGCCCCTCACACCGGTCATGATCTCGGTGGAATACCCCTCCATGAACAAGGACGGCGCGCCCTTCGGCGTCCTGACCGGCACGTTCGCGGCGCTTGACACGCTCGCGGGGGAGACCGCGAAGGGATACCTCCTCGAAATGCCAGCGTACAAGGACCTGGCGGATTCGCTCGGGAAGAGGTACGAGATCCTGAACCTGTATTTCAAGCCGTATACCTGCTGCCGCTGGGCGCACCAGCCCATCCGCGCGTCGATCGAGCTCATGCAGAAGGAGGGCTTCACCTGGGAGGACGTGGAGCATGTGACGGTCCACACCTTCGATTCCGCCTCGAAGCTCAGCAAGATCGTCCCGAAGGACACGGACGAGGCACAGTACAACATCGCCTACCCGGTCGCCGCGGCGATCGTGAACGGGGACCTCGGCTACCTGCAGGTCTGCAACGCGAACCTCGGGGACGAGCGGGTGCTGTCGGTCATGAAGCGGCTCTCCTTCGACGTGGACCCGGAGATGGAGGCGCAGTTCCCGGCAAAGCGCCTGGCATGGGTGGAATTCTCCCTGAAGGACGGGAGAAACATGAAGACGCCGGTCTACGCGGCGGACGGCGAGGCCTCCGACCATGTGGACAATGCCTGGCTGACCGCCAAGTTCCGGAGGATCACGGCGCCCTTCTTCACGCCGGAGGCGCAGGACAGCCTGCTTGAGACGATGCTGGAGAAGGAGGGCCTTTCCCTGAGGCAGGTGGTCGCCGAGGTGAACCGGTGGCTCCTTAAGGAGGACTGAGTTTTCCGGCCGGGTGATGCCGTCGGAAATGACAGGAAGGAAAAGAGAGACAGCCGGACGGGGCGTTCAAAGCCCTGTCCGGCTGTCTCTGTATCATTTTCTGTGTGCCCGGGCCCCCGTCCCTACAGAAGCACGTGCTCCGGGGCGTAGGCAGCGGACAGGTATTCCTTCAGGAAGGAGAGGAATTCGGCTGTCTCCGGGATGTCCGCGGATTTTTTTGACAGGAGGCAGTTCGTGATCCTCGGGGGGATCCGGAAGGAGGCCTCGCGGCGGATGATCCTCGCGCTGTCCCTGGTCAGTCCGATCGCGGCGCTTTCGGGGACGATAGCCCAGCGGCCGGGCTTTTCGAGGAAGAAGCGGAGCTGCTCCATGATGGAGATCCGGACGCCCGGGGTCCTTGCAGCGTCCGCACGGCCGGAGCGCCATTCGTCGAACGAACGGGACCAGCTGATGTAGACCTCGTTCCCGGGGTCCAGACTTCCCTCATCGGCCGGCTCCGGGCAGGGCGTGTCCGCGGAGGTCACCAGCACCATGTCCTCCGAAAAGACGGGAATGGTGCGGATCCTTCTGCCGCTGCCGGTCCCGGAGGTGAACGCAAGGTCCAGGGTCCCCTGCTCCAGGCCTTCGCACAGATCCTCGGTGAGCTCGGCGCTGTACACCTCGAGCTCCGTCCCGCGGTGGGAGGAGAGGAAGCGGTCGTAGATCTCGGGGAAGAGATAGGTCCCGAGGCTGTTGGTCGTGGCGATCCTCAGCTTCCTGCCCGCCGAGGAGATGTTCCTCATCCTTTCGATGAGCTCCTGATACTGGACCGCGAGAGGATAGAAGGCCTCTCCGGGCGGCGTGAGCGTCACGGTGTTCATTCCCTTCCGCCGGATGAAAAGCCTGCATCCTAACTCGTCCTCGAGCGTCTTAAGCCGCGTGCTGAGCGATGACTGGCTGATGAACATCCTCGCCGCGGCGGCCGTAAAGGTCTTTTCCCTGCAGACGGCAAGAAATGCTTCGATCTCCGCGTTCGTCATGGCTGGCCTCCTTTTCCCCGCAGGCTGGCAGCGCGCGGG
>CACXDR010000063.1 GCA_902766415.1 uncultured Lachnospiraceae bacterium | reverse complement strand
TTCATGGCGACGCTCAGGAAGAAGCTGGAGTCCGGGCCCGGCGCGCCGACCTATATCCAGACCCACATCGGTATCGGGTACCGGATGCTGAAGGTCGACTAGGACGGGAGCAGCGCTGCTGCCGGCGCAGGGCGTAAGCCGGGGGTTTTATCCCGCCTTGCCGGGGATATCGTCCTTCCCGTAATAGGAAAGCGTCGGAAGGTCGAAGCTCACAAGGTAGCTGTCGACGTCGAACAGGCGGAAGATCCGGTTCTCGATGCAGTAGCGGATCACGATGTCCGTCTTGTTCGACGGCGAAAAGGCGTAGCCGGCGCGGGACAGGAGGTCCGTCGTCTGGTCAAGGTTCAGCTCCAGCGCAAGCGCCAGAGCGAGCGCGGTGTTCCGGCTCGGCTGGTATTCCTTCTTGCTGCGGATCTTTGAAAATACCTGTTTCGTGATATTCGCTTTTTTATAGACCTCGGGGTCCGAAAGGCGGCGTTCGTCGATCAGGCGGAAGAGCTGCGTTTTGAAATCCTCCTCCGGGCGTCCCACAAGAGCCGCAAGGCTCTTCTTTTTTTCCGCCTTTCCGGCCGTTTCCGCCGCACTTCCGGGCTTTTCCGCTGCTTTCCCGGCATATCCCGCGGTTCTCCCGGACGCGGAGGGCTTCGGGTACGGGGCTGCCGGAAGCATCGGGGCGGACTCCTCCGGGAGCTTCGGGGCGGACTCCTCCTCCGGGAGCTCCGCCTCTTCGCGTTCCCTGCAGCGCCTGCCTCTCAGGTAAGCCTTCCGGCGGAGCTCCTCGAGCCACCCCTGCGGGGCCGCCTCGTCTGAGGCGTCCGGCATAGCGTCTGCCGCGTATACCGTACTGACATCCTCCGCGGGAGACGGCATGGCGTCCGGCGCGGGACCGGATATTGCGTATGACACGGAGACCGTCGGAGGGATCTTCCCGGCATACTCCGCCGCAGCCTGGTCCGCAACATAGTGCTCGTCGATATACCGGCTGATATCCGCCTTCCGCGCGGCGGAGATCTCAAAGGAGGCGCGGTCGAACACCACGAGCGTGATCTCCATCTCGGAGTTCTCAAGGAAGCCGGTGATCTCCTCCTCGGCGATCTTCAGCGCGAGCTCCTTCGGGAATCCGTACACGCCGGTGGAGATGAGCGGGAACGCGATGCTTTCGCATTCCAGCTGTTCGGCAAGCAGGAGCGGCTTCCGGTAGCACGCGCGGAGCTTCTCCTCCTCGCCCTGGTCCCCGCCGCGCCAGACCGGGCCGACCGTGTGGATGATGTACTTCGCCTGAAGGCCGAAGGCCGGCGTCACCGCCGCCTCGCCGCGGGCGATCCGGCCGATCTTTTTCCGCGCGGCAAGCAGCGCGTCCTTTCCCGCCGCCGCGTAGACCGCGTTGTCCGTCCCGCTGCCGATGACAGGATTCGGGTTCGCGGTGTTCACGATCGCGTCCGCCGCGACCCTGGTGATATCGTTCCTGATGATCCGGAAGGGCATATCTGTCTCCTTTCCCACGCGAAAAAAATTATAAGGAACCGTCTTTCAAGGCCGTCCGCCTTTTTCCCCCGATCTGTGATATAGTATGAGGCAGGGCGCAGGGCGCGTCCTCTCCCGTTACGGGAGCATCGTCCCGGATCCACGTACCGATCGGAGGTATCCCATGAATATCCGCTTTGTTCTGGCAGCCGCCATGATCCTTCTCGCCGCCATATACCTGATCCGGCACCGCGGAAGCACGGGCGGCAAATTTTACCAGGTAAACCAGGAGTACGCGAAGGGCATCCTCGAGCAGGAGGAGAACGTCCTCCTTGTCGACGTCCGCACGCCGCGGGAGTACGCGGAAGGGCACATCCCCGGCGCCATCCTGATCCCGCTTGACACGATCGGGGACGAGCCCCCGAAGGAGCTTCCTGACCTTGGGCAGAAGATCCTGGTCTACTGCCGCAGCGGAAACCGCAGCAAGCAGGCGGCGGGAAAGCTGGCCCGCATGGGCTATACCGAGATCTATGAGATCGGCGGCATCATGACCTGGCCGTACGAGATCGAAAAATAACGACCGGGGCGCAGCCCGGCTTCCGGGCCGGCGGCCTCACACGAAAGGACTACGCAGCATGCCTTCTTGCATCGATCTTCATATGCACAGCACAGCCTCCGACGGGAGCGATTCCCCGCTGAAGCTCCTCAAAGCGGTCACCGCCGCCGGGATCCGAACCTTCGCCCTGACGGATCACGACACGGTCAGCGGCGCGGTCCGGGTCGAACGGCTTCTTGACGCGTCCGATGCGGATCGTCCCGAGTTCTTCCGCGGGATCGAGTTCTCATGCCGGTCCTCCGTCGCGAAGTGCCATATTCTCGGCTATATGTACGATTTCACCTGCGAGCAGCTTCAGGACGCCCTCGAGGAGGGGCGCTCGCTCCGCAGGGCAAAGCTCAACCGGCGCCTTCAGCACCTGAAAGAGGTCCACGGGATCATCTTCGGAGAATATGAGCTTGACTGGCTCTACGGCCTTCCGAGCGCCGGAAAGCCGCACATTTCCAATCTCCTCATACGGCGCGGCCTGGCAAAAACCATCAAGGAGGCCATCCGCCAGTATATCGATGACGGTCCGAAGATCAAAGACATCTCCGACCGTATCCTCTCCTCGACCGCGATCTCCGGGATCCTCGCCGCGGAGGGCATCCCTGTCTGGGCGCACCCGCTCGGCGGCGAAAACGAAAAGCATCTCACTCCCGACGAGTTCCGGCGGCGCCTGAAGGTCCTTATGGAAGAGGGGATCCGCGGCCTCGAGTGCCACTATTCGCGTTATACCCCGGAGGAGGTCCTCTTCCTCCGCGGCGAAGCGGAACGGAACGGGCTTCTCATCAGCGGCGGGAGCGACTACCACGGGAAAAACAAGGACATCCCCCTGGGTACGCTCGGCACCGACAGCCCGGCAGTCGATGAGTCCCTTCTCACCATCCTCCCGGAGCTCCGGGCGCGGCTGTGATCCGCGTTCCTCGACATTTGTCGTTAAATGAACACCGTGTTGAGCCATGGGGACAGTCCCCATGGCCCAACACGGTGTTTTTTACGAATCGGTCAGGCGTTCGCCGACGAGGGGTCCGCCTGGGCGGCAGTTCCTGCCTCGCGCGCCGCCACGTTCTCCTGGATCCCCTGCACGAGCTGGTTGAAGACGGCTTCCTCCTCGCCCTCCTCGACGCAGAAGTAGATCCTGCAGCGGTAGTCCTTGTTCTTCCCGGCCCACCAGGCGACGGCGAAGAACGCGGTCTCGGCGGCATCCTTCACAGCCCAGCCGGCCTCCGCGCCGAAGTTGGTCAGCGCGATGGATGTCCAGCCGTTCTGCTTCATGAGGCTCAGGACACGCGCGTAAGCGGCAGACAGGACGCTCCTGTCCTCGACCGTTCCCTTGTTCGGGGGTACCACCGTCCAGAGCGCCGCCTTCGCCTTGATCCCGTCGGGGTACAGGATGCCGTACTGCTCGTCGCTGTCCTCGTAGAGCGGCGTGTCCATGGCGACCGCCACGCAGTCGACCGGCATGTCGTGGATATCGCCCCGCACGACCTGCACCTGGACCGGCACATTCGCGCGCTTCTCGGCATCGTCCTGTGCTTTAAGGATGGCCCGGATCAGCTCCGTGCTGAGCGGGAACACCTGCGTCTGGAAGTTGACCAGAAGCCCGGCAAGCTCCTTCGCCGGTCCGTCGTCCTTTTCGAACTGCTTCAGCAGCCCCCTGATCGGGACCGTCAGCATGGCCGGCGGCGCGGTCTTCACCTCTGTTCCGGAGGTAAACACCGGCTGCCAGTTCTTCCCGTCCTTCGTGCTGACGGTCAGAAGGCCGAACTGCCGGTCGGCCGCCTTGGTCTCAAGCGCGTTGGTCTGCGGCTTCGCGGGGACCAGGAACATTCCGTCCTTCATCATGGCGATACGGATCGCCTCCAGCACCCGGATCATGTTGTCACGGCTGTTTTCCGCGCGCAGTCCCTCGATCGCCTTCCGGACCCCCTCCATCTCGGGGATCGGCGTATAATCACTCATATTCAGCAGCTCCTTCTTGATAGCCTTCGGCGATCTCCTTCAGATAGCCGAGATAGTCCTGTCTTACATTCGCGGGACCCGCGATCTGCATGCCCCGTCCTATGCCGGTGACCCAGCCGAAGAACTGCCGGCTCACGGCGACCGTGACGCGCGTGCGGAAATGCTCCTCCCCGTCCGGGATCAGCATGATGCCGTCCCCGAACCGGTCCAGCACCACTCCGGCCAGGCCGTTCTCGCAGCGGAGCGTTATCTCCGTATCCTCCCCGCCGTACATCCCGAAGGTCTTCTTCGCGAATGCGGCAAGGTCGAACCCCCGGAACACGCGCTCGCCCAGGCGCCCCCGGTTTTCGATCCGCGTGTCCTTCATCTTGTCTACGCGGTAATGCCTGATGCTCTTTGTATCCTTTTCGTAGGCGACCAGATAGTAGTTCTCGTCGTCCCAGGTCAACGCCCACGGACTCACGACGTAACGCTCCCCGTTCTTCCTCAGCACGAGCTCCTTCTTCACCGTCCATTCCGTGTAGAGGAAGCTCACCTGCCGGTTCCCGGAGATCGCCTCGTGGATCGTATCTACATTATAAAAGATCGTCTCATTCTCCGTCTTCGGCCGGTTGTAGATGAAGACCTGCCGGTGAAGCTTTGTCGCCGCGTACTTGCCGGCGATCTTCTCAAGCTTCCGGATCATTTCCCGCGACTTCTTTTCCGTGATGAACTTCGAGGACTGGACCGCGTCGACCAGGAGCTTCAGCTCCGGGAGCTCGAACTCCCGGGACGCGACGTAGCACCCGGGGCGGCCGCCCTTCTGCTTCACGATATCCAGCCCGAACTCGGTCAGCGTATCGATATCCGAATAAACGGTCTTCCGGTCCGTCTCGATCCCGTAGCGGTTTCTCAGAAGCTCCACGATCTCCGGGCCCTTCAGCACATGGTCCTGATCCGACTCCTCTAGCAGGATCTGCATGGTCCTGAGCGTCCGGAGCCTTGCGTTATACTCCCCCATGCGTCCACCCGCCTACAGCCGTTCAAGGATCTTCCCGAAGATCCCGAACATGATCCGCTTCGCGGTGTCCGACCGGAGCGCGCCCTCAGCCTTCGAGCGGACAAAGCCCGTCTCCGCCTTGGTGATCCCGTTCAGGATCTGCGATGTCAGGAACCGGTTTACGCGGCTGTACGGAGCCGCGCTCCTGCCCTCCGCCTTCTTTCCGGTCTCCCCTCGCCCGGCCTTTCCTGAAGCCTTCCGTAAAAACGCCATCGCCACTCCTTTCCGGCACTGCCGGCAGCGGATGATGCTCCTGTCAGCTGAACGCCTTCGTGATGATCAGCTTGACCTTGTCGTTCCTTACGCCCACCTCGACATTGTCCGCGAGGTTCGCGACGATAGATTTTTCAAGCTCGTCCCAGGCCTCCCCGATGCGGGGATCCTTTTCCCGGTCCTCGCCCACATGGCGGCGGTAGCGCTCGAGCGTCCACATCTGGTCCTTCATCTCTATGAAGCTCTGCGTCATGGGCGCAAGCTCCGGATGCACGTCCGCGATGCCGTAATTCATGAGGACAAGCTCCCTGTCGCCCGCCTCCTCCGTAAGGAACACCTCGATCAGCTCACGCACCTTGCCCATGAAGCCCTTCGCGAGAAAATTTTTGCCGTCTGTCGATGCGGACATGAACTGCTCGCGCTGGTAGGCCCCGATGTCGCGGGACGCGGTCAGGTGCAGGCGGAAGGTCCTGTCCTCCCAGTCCATCCAGACCCAGGCCCTGAAGCTCCCGGTCAGGCTCTGCACCATGCCGATCATCTCCTCCGCAAGGAGGCGAAGATCGAGCTGCTCGTTTTTTGTGAGGGACTGCTCTGCCGCGGCGTTCTCGATCTCGTTCAGGATCTCCTCGATCCCGCCGCCGTTATTGTCAAGCTTGACGTGTTTTGTTTCCATTCGGTTCTCCTGTCTTTCGTTTGCGCCGCATGGATACCGCTTAATGTTCCGGTATCATATTATAGCGCATCACCCTCGATATCCGCAATCACCCGGTCGGCGATCTCCCAGTCCCCGACCTTCCGGTCCAGGCACCAGAGCACAGCCAGCTCACGGGCGCTTCCCGCGCCCAGCGCGTGCCCTGCCTTGAACATAAGGTTCTGCGCCTCGTCCCGGTCAAGCTTCAGGGCAATACAGGATGCAAGCGCCGTGCTGAAGGACGGATCGTAGTCCCGCTCCTTCTTCATGATCCCGAACCGCTTTTTATCGATGCGGGAAGCCTTGAGGAAATCCGAAGCGGAGATCCCGCGCTCCTTCATGCGCGCCATCAGCTCTTCCTGGAAGGTGTCGTCCCGGTGCGCGCGGATCCACGCGGCAAGCTGTTCCCGGCCCGCCGCCCCGGCTGACGCTGCTTTGCCGCCGCCTTCCGCCGCCAGGCCGCTCCCGTCTCCGTCCGGCAGCGGCACATTCCTCACCGCCGGATCCGGCCGCGCAAGCGCAAGGATCTCCCTCCTTGCATTCTCGTACCACGCGTAGTCCGGTTCAAACGTCTCCTTCTCTTTTCTGAAAAGCGAAAACACGGCGCACCTCCAGTCGGGAAAATGCCAGCACAGCTTCTATTATCATAGCATAAAAATTGAGCCATGGGGACTGTCCCCATGGCTCAACAC
>CACXDR010000062.1 GCA_902766415.1 uncultured Lachnospiraceae bacterium | reverse complement strand
GTGAAGCAGGGCGCGCCCTGCGACATGATCTTCCAGTCCATCGCGGGGAGCGAGAAGGGAAACCGGGCCTTCGGCTTCTCGGCGGAGACCGTCGAGGAGGCGCTCGCGCTCTTAAGGAGCCGCGGGACGGGGACCGGCCCCAACATCCTCTACTTTGAGACGGGACAGGGGAGCGAGCTCTCCTCGAACGCGCACTACGGCGCGGACCAGGTGACCATGGAGTCCCGCTGCTACGCGTTCGGGCGGCATTTCCACCCGTTCATGGTGAACACGGTCGTCGGCTTTATCGGCCCCGAGTACCTGTACGATTCGAAGCAGGTCATCCGCGCGGGCCTTGAGGACCACTTCATGGCGAAGCTCTCGGGCATCCCGATGGGCTGCGACTGCTGCTATACGAACCACATGATGGCGGACCAGAACGACATCGAGAACCTGGCGGTGCTCCTCGGCGCCGCGGGCGTGAACTACATCCTCGGCGTTCCCACGAGCGACGACATCATGCTGAACTACCAGACCAACGCCTATCACGACATCAACGCCGTGCGCGAGACGCTGGGGCTCCGGCCCATTCCCGCGTTCGAGCGCTGGCTTGAGAGGATGGGGATCATGGAGAACGGGCGCCTCACCTCCCGTGCCGGCGACCCGACCATCTTTACGAAGGGACGGTGACCGGAATGCTGTCTCAGGAAATGATCATGAGGATCGCGGACGACATCATCCGCGAGATGAAGACCGGCGCGGCAGGCCCCGGAGGCTCTGCGGGTGATGCCGGCAGGACGAAGGAAGCGGCCGATGCCGCCTGGATCACGGAAGCGGGTAATGCCCGCGCGGCGTCAGGAAGCGCCTCCGGCGGAAACAGCGGGGAACGCGCCCTGTGGGAGAACGGACCCGCCTGCAAGGAGCAGTTCGCGCGGGCCGGCGCGGAGGAGCGGAAGGCGGAGGAAAAGCTGGAAGAGATCGCCGGAGCGCTCCCGAAGCCGGTAAAGGAGGAAGACAAAACGCTTCTTGACCGCGGGGCAAAGGGCCCCGATGAGGAGGAGGACCGCAGGGCGCCGCTTCTGGAAGCCCCTGAGGATCCGGACGCGCTCATGCGCATGATCCGGACCACACCGGCGCGCATCGGCGTCGGGAAGGCGGGCCCCAGGCTCAGGACCAAAACGCTCATCAAGCTCCGCGCGGACCATGCGGCCGCGAGGGACGCGGTCCTTATGGACGTGAGCGGGGAGCTGATCGAACGGCTCGGACTGTTCCCGGTGGTCACGAAATGCTCCGACAAGAACGAGTTCCTGACGAGGCCGGACCTCGGCCGCGATTTCCCGGAGGAAACGCAGCGCAGGATCGCGGAAAACTGTGTGAAGGCCCCCGATATCCAGATCATCGTGAGCGACGGGCTGTCCAGCACCGCGATCGAGGCGAACGCCGAGAGGATCCTCCCGGTCGTCATGGAGGGCTTAAAGGAAAAGCACCTGACCGTCGGGACGCCCATCTTCGTGAAATACGGGCGCGTGGCGGCGCAGGACCGGATCTCGGAGCTGACAGGCGCGAAGATCGTATGCTCCTTCATCGGGGAGCGGCCGGGACTTGCAACGGCGGAGAGCATGAGCGCCTATATCTCCTACAAGGCGACGGTCGGCATGCCGGAGGCGCGGCGCACGGTCGTCTCGAATATTCACAGAAACGGCGTCCCGGCGGTCGAGGCCGGCGCCTACATCGTGGACCTCCTCGCGCTGATGCTTGAAAAGCAGGCGAGCGGCGTGGATCTCAGAAAGTAGGCGGGCCATGATGAGGAAACCGCTTCAGACGAAGGTGCTGGCAGTGAGGATCCTGCCGAACGCGGATCCGGGACTTCTGGAACGCGCAGGCGCGCTGCCGGGGGACCGGAGCCTCGGGATCATCACGACGGACTGTGACGACGTTTCCTACGCGGCGCTCGACGAGGCGACCAAGAAGGCGGACGTACACGTCATCTACGCGCGCAGCATGTACGCGGGCGCGGGAAACGCGAGCACGGCGCTTGCCGGTGAGTTCATCGGCATCCTTGCGGGGACGAACCCGTCCGACGTGCGGAGCGGGCTCGAGGCGGCGGTAAGCTACATCGAGAACGACGCGCATTTCTACACCGCGAACGAAGAGGAGTCGGTCGTCTATTTCGCCCATCTCATCTCGGCGACAGGGACCTATCTCTCCGCTTCGGCGGAGGTCCCGCCGGGGACGGCGATGGCGTATCTGATCGCCCCGCCGCTTGAGGCCACCGTGGGACTCGACGCCGCGCTGAAGGCAGCGGACGTGGAGCTCCGGGTCTTCTACGGGCCGCCCTCCGAGACGAACTTCGCGGGAGGGCTCCTGACCGGGGAGCAGGCAGCGTGCCGCGCGGCATGCGAGGCGTTCGCCCGGGCGGTCGAGGAGATCGCCGCGGCGCCGCTCAGCTGGTAGGAAAGCGATAATAACAGATACAGAAAAGAAACCATGAGGACCTCCTCCCGGGGGGAAAGAAGGGGAGGAGCACCTTTTAAGAAAGGATGTGAACAGTATGGTTCTGGATCGTGACCTTCAGTCGATTCAGGAGGTCCGTGACCTCGTGCGGAAGGCAAAGGAAGCAGAAAAGATCCTGTCCACGTATTCTCAGGAGCAGCTTGACCGGATCTGTGCCGCGATCGCGGACGCGTGCGAGGAGCACGCCGTGGAGCTCGCGAAGATGGCGGCGAAGGAGACCGGGTTCGGGCGCTGGGAGGATAAGGTCCTGAAAAACAAGCTCGGGAGCCGTATCACCTGGGACTATGTGAAGGACATGAAAACAGTCGGCTTCCTGAGGGAAGACCGGACAAAGAAGATCTGCGAGATCGGCGTCCCGATGGGAGTCGTCGCAGCCCTGATCCCGTCGACAAATCCGACGTCAACCGTCATGTACAAGAGCATCATCTCGATCAAGGCAGGCAATACGATCGTCATCAGCCCGCATCCGGGCGCGAAGAACGCGATCACCGAAACGGCGCGGATCATCAATGAGGCGGCGCTCCGCGCGGGCGCGCCGGAGGGGACCGTGAACTGCATCAGCCTCACGACCGTGCAGGCGACGGACACGCTGCTGAAGCACCCGGACGTCAGCATCATCCTCGCGACGGGCGGTGAGGCCATGGTCCACGCGGCGTACTCCTCGGGCAATCCGGCGCTCGGCGTCGGTCCGGGCAACGGGCCGTCCTACATCGAGAAGAGCGCGGACATTCCCGCCGCTGTAAGACGGATCATCGATTCCAAGACCTTTGACAACGGAACCATCTGCGCGTCCGAGCAGTCGATCGTCACGGAAAGCTGCATCACCGGGAAGCTCGAGACGGAGCTCAGGAAGCAGGGCGGCTACTTCATGACGGACGAGCAGTCGGACAAGCTGTCCGGGTTCCTTTTAAGGGCGAACGGCACCATGAACCCGAAGATCGTCGGGAAGACAGCGCAGGTCATCGCGGACATGGCAGGGATCGAGATCCCCGCGGGGACCAAGGTCCTCATCTCCAGGCAGAATGCGGACAGCGTCAGCAAGAAGAATCCGTATTCCCGTGAAAAGCTCTGCCCGATCCTCGCGTATTTCGTGGTGGACACCTGGCAGGAGGCCTGCGAGCTGAGCATCCGCATCCTTCAGAACGAGGGCTCCGGCCATACGATGACGCTCCACACGAAGAACCAGGAGATCGTGCGGGAATTCGCGCTGAAGAAGCCGGTCTCGCGCATCCTTGTGAACACGCCCGGCGCGCTTGGCGGCGTCGGCGCGACGACGGGGCTGGCCCCGGCACTTACGCTCGGCTGCGGCGCGGTCGGCGGGAGCGCGACGAGCGACAACATCACCCCGCTGAACCTGATCAACATCCGGCGCGTGGCGTACGGGCTCGTGGAGCTTTCAGACCTCCGCGGTCCCTCCGACCCGGTCCCGGGCGGCGCTTCCTGCTGCGGCTCGACCCTCCTGGGGACGGAGATCGACAGCGCGGTGAGCGCGGTGCAGAGGAGCGCGGCGGCAGGCGGCGCAGGAGAGCTCAGCGCGGATGATATCGAGGCGATCACGAGGGCAGTGATCGCGCGGCTCAGAAGATAAGAAGGAACATAAGAAACACAGGGGCACCGCCCCTGAAGGAAGAGAAATGACACCGGGGCAGCGCCCCGTGACAGGAACACCCGGCAGGGCCGGGACAGAAAAAGCACATGATCAGCAGAAGCTGAAAAGGAGGATAATATGGCAGTTGTTGAAGCATTGGGCATGGTTGAGACCAAGGGACTTGTCGCGGCGATCGAGGCGGCAGACGCGATGGTAAAGGCAGCAAACGTACATCTGATCGGCAAGGACCACGTCGGCGGCGGCCTTGTCAACATCCTGGTCCGCGGCGACGTCGGCGCGGTCAAGTCCGCGACGGACGCAGGCGCAGCGTGCGCCGGCAGAGTCGGCGAGCTTCTTTCCGTCCACGTCATCCCGCGTCCGCACAACGAGGTGGAGTTCATCCTCCCGAAGCTTAACGCGGACAATGAGCAGCAGAGAGGCGTCGTCGAGGCGCTCGGCATGGTCGAGACGAAGGGCGAGGTCGGCGCGATCGAGGCGGCCGATGCCATGGTCAAGGCGGCGAACGTCCGCCTGATCGGCAAGGTCCACATCGGTGCCGGACTTGTCACCTCCATGGTCCGCGGCGACGTCGGCGCAGTCAAGGCTGCCACGGACGCAGGCGCGGCGGCTGCCGGCAGAGTCGGCGAGCTCGTCTCCGTCCACGTCATCCCGCGTCCGCACGCCGAGGTGGAGTGCATCCTTCCGAAGCTCGGCGAGTGACAGAAGAGAAGGCAAGGGGAACCAGGGATATAAGCCACAGGGGGAACGACCTTGAAAGTACTGACAGAAGCCGATCTGAGATCGCATAAGTTCCAGCCCGGGGAGAAGGAATACCGGATCCCCGGAGGGACCTTTGTGACGCCGACGGCAAAGGAATATCTGAGGGAAAGAGGCATCGCCCTCACGGAGGGCGCGGGCAAGGCGGACCTGACGCCCGAGAACGTGAAGCGGTACACGGCCGGGAACGCAGCGCGCCCGGTCGTGAAGGACCCCTCCGCCGCGGGCGGGGGCACCGGGGCGTACGCCGCGATGACCCGCACCCCGATCGACAAGAACGCGAAGACGCCGTATGTGGACCATCTGACAGGGGAAGGGCTTGCGGAAAAGCCGGAGGACATGACGCATCTCAG
>CACXDR010000061.1 GCA_902766415.1 uncultured Lachnospiraceae bacterium | reverse complement strand
TTTTTTGTAATTTTCAGCATCCCGGAAGCAGCAGTGAGATCCAAGAGGAAAGCTTGCTTTCTGATCCGATTTCACTGCTGCTTCCGGGGTGGCCAGGGCGCGAAGCGCCTCCGGACACCTCAGACTCGGATCGCGAAGCGATCCTCGTCTGAGGTGTGCTGAACAGCTACACAGTCAGGCGTTCTTAAGGAAGGCCTCCGCAGTGATGAGATCCTCCCTTGTGGTCACCTTGATGTTCCTGTAGTCGCCCATGCTGAGCTTCACCTGGGTGTTGGAATATTTCTCGATGACCATGGCATCGTCCGTGATGGATTCCCGGAGACCCGGCTTCTCCATCATGCGGTCGAACGCGCGGATGCAGAGATCGTACCGGAAGGTCTGGGGCGTCTGCATGGCCCAGAGATAACGGCGGGGAAGGGTCTCCGCCGCGAAGCCCGCATCGTCCGCGATCTTTATGGTGTCCTTCACCGGCACGGCGATCACACAGGCACCGTGCGTCTCCGCGGCGTGGACGGACTGGAGGATAAGCTCCGGCGTGACCAGCGGCCGCGCCCCGTCATGGATCGCGACGATCCTGCAGCTGCGGTCCCGGAGCGCGTTCAGTCCCGCGTAAACAGAATCACAGCGCTCCGCGCCGCCCTCCACGATGCCGATGATCTTCCGGAAGCCGAACGCTTCGACATACTGCGCGCGGGCATAGTCCACGCCGCCCTGCGGCACCACAAGGACGACCTCGTCGACGACGCTCGCCTCGAAGGCCTTCAGCGTATGCCAGAGCATGGGCTTCCCGGCAAGCTCAAGATACTGCTTGGGCACCGGTCCTCCGATCCGCTCGCCTTTTCCCCCTGCAAGAACGACCGCCGCGATCTTTTCCATGATACGCTCTCCTTCTTATTATATGGACCTTCTCAGGTCCCGTCCCCGTTCTGCCCCGGCAGGCGGCCTGCGCCGCCGGTCATCTTCTTTGCCCGGTAGTCATTCCGCCTTTTTCACGTGCTGCCCGTCTGCGTCCGCTCAGCGTTCCCCGAGCTTAAGCCCCGGGACCGCGTTCAGGTCAAGTCCCGCGCGCCTGCCTGCCATAAATTCATAGTACGCCGCGGAACCGATCATCGCCGCGTTGTCCGTGCAGAGCACGGGCGGCGGGTAAAAGAGGCTGATGCCCCGTCTTCCGCATGCGGTCCGCATGGCCTCGCGGAGCGCCGAGTTCGAGGCGACGCCGCCCGCCATGGCCACCTGGCGGAAGCCATAGGCCTTTGCCGCCTCCACCGTATGCTCCACGAGGACATCCACCACTGCCTTCTGGAACGACGCGACCAGGTCCGCCGTATTGATCTCCTCCCCGGTCATCTTCGCATGGTTCTGGTAATTCAGGACCGCGCTCTTAAGGCCGCTGAAGCTGAAGTCGTACGGCGCGTCGTGCACCTTCGCCTTCGGGAACTGGATCGCGTCCGGATCGCCTTCCCTGGCAGCCTTGTCGATCTTCGGGCCGCCCGGGTATCCGAGACCCACGCTCCGCGCGACCTTGTCGAAGGCCTCGCCGGCAGCATCGTCCCTGGTGCGCCCGAGGATGCTGAATTTCCCGTAATCCTCTACCACCACGAGGTGGGTGTGCCCGCCCGAAACGATCAGGCACATGAAGGGCGGCTCAAGCTCCGGGTGCGCTATGAAGTTCGCCGACACGTGGCCCTCGATATGGTTCACGCCGATCAGCGGCTTGTCCGCCGCCCAGGCCATGGCCTTCGCGGCGCTGACGCCGATGAGCAGCGGGCCGACCAGCCCGGGACCGTATGTGACGCCGATGGCATCGACCTCGTCAAGCGTCATGCCCGCTTCCTTCAGCGCGCTTTCCACGACAGGGTTGATCTTCTCGACGTGCTTCCTCGACGCGATCTCCGGCACCACCCCGCCGAACAGCGTATGAGTCGCGATCTGCGAATAGATGACGTTCGACAGGACCTCGCGGCCGTTCTTTACCACCGCCGCCGCGGTCTCGTCGCACGAGCTTTCAATTGCAAGGATCCTGATATCTTTCATGCTCTTCCTTCTGTGCTCCGCGGTCAGGCCTCCGGCTCCTCCCGCGGGCCGCCGCCGTTTTCTTCCTCAAATCCAAGCTGCACGGTCCAGCCGTCCCGCGCCGTCTTTACGCGCGGAAACACCTTCCGCACCTCCTCCAGATAATCATCCGGATAGTTCAGCGAGGGGCTGTAGTGCGTGAGCCACATTTCCTTCGGCTGCGCCTTTTTCCCGAGCTCCGCCGCCTCGAACATGGTCATGTGCTTATGCTCGCGTGCCTTGCCGTCCTTGTCCTTCTCGCCGTACATGCCCTCGCAGATAAACAGGTCCGCGTCCTTCGCGTACTCCGCGATCACCGGGACCGGGCGCGTGTCCGTGCAGTACGTGACCTTGATCCCGCGCCGCGCGCCGCCGAGCACCATGTCCGGCGTGTAGATCCTCTCCCCGTCGTTTATGGTCTCGCCCTTCTGGAGGCGTTTCCAGAATTCGAGCGGGATCCCCTGCTCCTTCGCTCGCACCGGGTCGAACCTTCCTCCGCGGTCTATACTGACCGAGTAGCCGTAGCACAGCACGTTATGGTTCACGCGGAACGCGTCGATCCGGTACGGGCCGATCCGGTGCTGCTCGCACGGGTCCTTCAGCTCCAGGAACCTGATCGGGAAGGGCAGCTCGGGGGCGATGGTCCTGAGCGCCGAGACGACCCGCTCCAGCCCCTTCGGGCCGACCATCAGCACCGGCTCCGTCCGCTCCGCGTTTCCCATGGTAAGGAGCATGCCGGGAAGGCCGCTGATATGGTCCGCGTGATAGTGCGTGAAGCAGATGATGTCGATGGGCTTCGGGCTCCAGCCGCGCTTTTTCAGCGCGATCTGCGTCCCCTCGCCGCAGTCGATCAGAAGGTTCGAGCCGCCGCACCGGGCGATCATCGAGGTAAGCCACCGGTACGGGAGCGGCATCATGCCGCCGGTACCGAGAAGACAGATATCAAGCATAGATCAACATTACCTTTCTTTTTCCGCGGGCAGGCCGCAGGACTCATTTCCGCCGCGGAGCCTCAAAGCCTCTCCAGGCGGTAGATGAGCGCGTCCTCCACGGGGTCGCGGTAATAGCGCTTCCTGGTCCCCTGGAGGACGAAGCCGTGCGATTCGTAGAGCCGCACGGCCGCGGCGTTCCCGGCGCGCACCTCAAGCGATGCCGTGACCGCGCCGTTCCGTTTCATATCCCCGAGGCCCGCCTCAAGAAGCCTGTGGGAAAGTCCCCTTCCCCTTACATCCTCCGAGACGCAGATCCGCATGAGCTCCGCCTCGTCCGCAAGCACCCGGACGTTCACGTAGCCTGCGATGCGGGGGATATTTGCCTCCGCGCCGCTGCGCTCTTCCTCCGGTACAGACTCAAGCACCCTGCACCAGTCGTACCCGCTGTCCAGCATGTCCCGGAGCAGCCGCTCCGACCACGCGTCCGAAAAGCAGGCCTCCTCAAGCGCGCGCACGCCTGCAAGGTCCGCCTCCGTCATCTCACGGATGATGAACCGGTCCCCTGTGTTTTCCGCCTGCCGGCTTTTCTTTTCCCCGGTGTCCGCCCCTGCCGCGTTCATTCCGCCTTCACCGCATGGCCGGCCGCAAGGTCGGCAAGCCTTCCGGCTGCCTCCGCCTCATCGCGCTCGCGCTCCGCCTGGCTCTTTCTTAAATAATCCGGGACGAACGCCGCGGCGTCCATGTATTTTCCTTCCGCGTAGAGCTCCGCCCCGAGCGCCGCGACCGCTGCCGCGCGCTGGCGGTTCATGTGGGCCGGCGCGAAACGGAACGGCACGGTAAGCCGCTCCTCCGCCAGAGCCCGGATCACCGGGATGCCGTCGCCCGTGAAGATGACCCGCTCGCAGAGGTCGTTCAGCTCCTCGATCAGGTCCTCCGCCGCGGCCGCGCGGGACGGCTCGACCGTCTGAAGCCTGTCCTTCACATGATAAAGGCCGTTATAGACCTGGCCCCGCCGCGCGTCCATGACCGGGCAGACCAGGGCGTCCGTGCCCCAGAAGCAGTACGCCGCCGCGTCCAGCGTGGGGACCGCGACCAGCGGCTTTCCGAGCGCGAGGCCCAGCCCCTTCGCCGTCGCCGCGCCGATCCGGAGCCCCGTAAAGGAGCCCGGGCCCGCGGACACCGCGACCGCGTCGATCGTTTTTTTGTCAAGACTGACCATCCTGCAGATCTCGTCCAGCATGGGAAGCAGCGTCTGCGAATGCGTCTTTTTATGATTGACCGTATACTCGGCGGTCAGAAGCCCGTCCGTCACGATGGCACAGCCTGCCACAAGGGACGAGCTCTCGATTCCAAGGATCGTCATGATTTATTTTTTCTCCTCCGGCGCCTTCACCGTGATCTTCCGGTAATCAAAGCCCTTCTCCGGCGCCTTCTCGATGAGCACGCGGACCGCGTCCTCCGGGATGATCTCCTCGACCAGGGACGCCCACTCGACCAGGCTCACGCCGTCTCCGTAAAAGCAGTCCTCATAGCCGATCTCATCCATCTCCTCCGGCTCCTCGATTCGGTACACATCAAAGTGCCAGAGCGGCAGCCGTCCGCCTTCATATCCGTGAAGGATGGTGAAGGTGGGGCTTACGACAGGCTCCGTGATCCCGAGCCCGCGCGCGAACCCCCGCGCGAAGACTGTCTTGCCCGTCCCGAGGTCTCCGTCAAGGCAGATCACGGTCCCGGGCCTCACCTCCGCGGCAAGGCGGGAGGCAAGCCCCTCCGTCTCCGCGTCAGAATACGTCTCAAAAACGAACGTGCCGCCGCGGGCCGCCCCGGTGCCTTCCGGCGACCCGGCTCCCGCTGCGCCACGCCCGTATTCCTTCCATGTTTCAGCCATAGAAATTCAGATATCCTCCGTCCGGATCATCTTGATGATGCCCGGAAGCTTTTCCGCCGCCGCGCGGTAGTCCCTCTCCTTCATGACGCCGGTCAGAAGCGCGAACTCGTCCTCGCCCTCAAGGGTGATGACCTCGGCCCCGCCGAAGACCTCCGCCGCCTTGGGCGCATCGTCCGCCGCGCCCTTCACGCGCACGAAGAACCGGCCCGTGCAGTGTCCCATATCGGCCGGATGGAGCTTCCTGTCATGCCAGCCGAACGGAAGGTTCCTGTCCGGGTTCTTTGCCGCCTCGATGATGTCAGCCACGACCGCTGCCGCCGTCGGAAGCTTGCCCGCGCCGCTGCCGTAGAGCATGGTGACGCCGAGCGTGTTGCCGCGGATCATGATGCCGTTGAAGACACCGTCCACGGAATACAGCGGGTTCTGGCGCCCCACCATGACCGGCGCGACGAAGATGCCGACCTCGTCCTCGCCCTTCCGCATGGAGCCGAGCAGGCGGATGACCGCCCCGAGCTT